>CAJQQO010000087.1 GCA_905480475.1 uncultured Pseudomonadales bacterium
TTTGTCTTTGCTCGCCAATGCTAACGCCTGGATTGCCGCCCACGGGTGCAGCTGCAGTGTTATCGTTTAAACCTTCATTGGCTGCATCAATAATATTTAAGCTAATGGTTGTCGCGACACTATTGTTGCTTAAGCCAAGTCCTAGGGATAACAATAGACTTAATAGCAAAGTCGATAACAAATGATTCACAGAGTAAGGCAACATCACATAGACCTATTTTGGATTCTTATTAGCTGTGCAAACAACTATTTATCGTTCGGGTAAGGGGCTGGTTAAATCGCTAATAATCATTTGTCCGTCGTCATCAATAACCGCGACCGCGACCGATGTTGCCCGTTTACCTAATTCGATATATCCACCGCGTTCGGTTTTAACTTCTCTATAAACCTGCCCGCTGGGCTTTAACAGTTCATTTATCTCCTGACGCATTTCCGGCGGGATATGTCGTTCAAGCAATTCAGCAATATGCTCTTCACTTAAGCGCTCGTTCAGCAGTGCTTTTTGATTGGCTTTAGCCATAGCACTGTTGATTACGGGTTCGGTTACGCTGTTTGCTTGCGCTGGCTGTTCTGTTTTGCTGCTAGCCGCGGTCTTATCGGCCTCGTTGGGTAGATAAGAGTCGCGAAATATAATCGCCGACACGCCAGCCAGAATAAGCAAGCTAAATGCTAAGTGTTTGAAATTCATAAATATTATTTACTAAATGTTATTTGCTAAACAGTGTTTGTTAACTATAGCTGATTGCGTAATTAGCTCATGCAATGGTGGTGAGTCATAAGCTTTCCTTGTTCTTTTATTATGGTTCGATTTTGACAATAGCACAGGGAGAAAGAAATTTTAAAGCCGAATTTTTATCAAGTTTGTGCGCCGAGACTCATAGAGTGACGGTTTCGCTCATATTATTTGCATATATGGGTTAATTGGTGGGTATTGCTATCGTATAGAGCGGGAGAAGGTTTCCAGCTCAAGCCCTATTAAGTTAAGTGCTATCAGCAAGCAAATCGCGGATATAGACAAATAACTTACGAGCTGACGTTGGAGGTTTGTTATGTTCGGTTTCTAGCGCACTTTGGCGGGCAATTTGCCTGAGCCATTTTCTGTCGGCGCCGGGGTGGCTTTGCATAAAGGTTTCAATTTCTTTAGGGTCTTGCAAAATACTGTCGCGCCATTGCTCAACAAGATGTTGCTTTTGAGTATGGATTTGATGGGGATTATTCAGCTGCTCAAAGTAGCTTTCAACGCCGGCTATGGTCTCTGCATCTTCTTTACGCATAAGCTTGCCAACAAACTGCATTTGTCTGCGCAGCCCTTCGCGATGCTTGATTCGTTTGGTTTCTGCCAAAGTCGTGAGCAGCTGCTCGGATAGTCCTAAGCCAAGTAGGTCGCTATGTTTGATATTTAATAACTGCGTACCAAGATCTTGTAAGTGGTGCATTTCGCGCTTAAGTTGGCTTTTGCTAACCTCTTCTTCGATTTGCTCATCATCGTCATCAAAGACAACTTTTTTGGCTGCGTTTTTGCGCGTTTTAGCGTGCGAGAATTTTATTTTATTTTTCATAAGCGTATTGCTAATAGGTGGTTACATATTCGCTAAATAATTTTAGCATTATATATTTACCCATAATATAGGGTTGCCAGACCAAGAAACGACATAAAGCCAACGACGTCGGTGATGGTGGTTAATGCGACGCCACCGGCTAAGGCGGGATCAATATTTCGCGATCGTAAAGCCAGTGGTAAAATCGCGCCGGCTAGGGCGGCAGTAATTAGATTAATAACCATGGCCGCAGCAATAATATAGCCGATGACAATATCGTCAAACCAAAGCACCGCAGCAATGGCAACAACAACCGCCCAAAGCATGGCGTTAATGATACCTACCAAAAGCTCGCGGATTACCAGCCAGCGCTGATTGTGTTTCTTAATATGACCGATAGCAAGACCGCGTACAACAATGGTTAGCGTTTGTGTGCCGGCAACGCCGCCCATGCTAGCGACAATAGGCATTAGTATTGCCAGTGCAACCACTTTATCGATAGCGTCTTGAAATAAATTAATAACGCCAGCGGCGATAAAGGCGGTAATCAAATTTAAACCTAGCCATAAAGCACGTCGAGGCGTGGTTTTAATAACGGGAGAGAAGGTGTCTTCTTCTTCATCGAGACCGGCCATACTCATTAATGAGTGGTCAGCGTCTTCACGAATAACATCAACAATATCATCGATGGTAATCCGACCGAGCAATTTGCCCGATTCGCCAACTACCGGTGCTGATACCCAATCCTTACGCTCGAAGAGTCTCGCGACTTCGTCATCGGGCATATCGGCGGAAATCGCTTCGATATCGGTAAGCATAATTTCGCGAACCGTATTGTTAGGGTCGGACACTAAAATTTTTGCCAGTGGCAAGATACCGATAAATTCATCCTGACGATTAACCACGTATAGCGCATCGGTCATTGCTGGGATTTCGGCATGACGACGCAGGTAGCGCAGTACCACATCGATAGAGTGACCCGCACGTACCGTTATGGTGTCGGTGTTCATCAAGCCACCGGCGGTATTCTCCGGATAGCTTAATGCACTCGCTACTCGCTGACGATCGCGCACGGTCATGGCTTGCAACACTTGGCGGGTTACGCGACCCGGCAGTTGTTGCAGAATATCAACCATATCGTCTGTTTCGAGCTCGGTTGATAGTGCAACCAGCTCGGCGTTTTCCATCGCCATAACAAAGCTGGCTTGTAGTTCGTCACCTAAAAACGGTAATACATCACCACGTCGCTCTTCGTCCACTAATGCCCATAATATTTGTCGTGAGGGCGGTGGCGATGATTCAATAAGATGGGCAGTTTGTTCGCCGGCCAAACCATTGAGCATATGCCTAGCGTGCACGAACGTACCAGATTCTAGTAAATCTGCTACTTCCTGATTAAGCGATTCTTCCTGCTTATGTTCGGCGTTTGTAGGCATGGGATTAAACTGCTCGTTTACGATAGCGCTTTAAAGAATGTTGCTGCTGGCTATTTCTACAGCGTATTTCTAAAGAAGCGTGACGCTGAAGAATAGCAGCGCTATTTATTTGGCTAGCGATAAGCTGATAATTCAACAAGGCAGCGAGTATGATTGAAAGCGATAATGGCAACAAGCGTTGATGCAGGCAAGATTACCGCTGTTGGCTGATTCTAGCGAATAGTGGATAAGCGGCTGTCTATCTCAACACAATCCAACTCAATACGGCCCATATCGGAGCAGGGTTCGGGATATAAAGTCAGATTGAGCGCGAATCCGGCTGTTGCGATAAGTACTCGCTATGGAGTTAGCCAGTAGGGCTAGATTGACACATTAATAGCTGTGGAATAGAGCAGCCGGTTAGCTTCATCATGCCGATAACATAGGTTAATCCAACCGTGCCATCAAATACGACCAAGGCGTATTCGGCTTGGCTAGCTAGCCCATTAGGTACGGCATAAATAACCGTGCATACTGCGGTTAGGCGCACCAGCCCCTGCCAAAATATAACGGGTGAGCGGTTGGCCATATCCTTTGATGCCCACATTAAACAAGCGGCCGCCATCATTAAGAACATACCTAATGTCATTAGCGCTACTAATTGACCCGGTTGTGGATTTGATAGCGCGCCATACCATGTGGCTGCGCCGACTAAAAAATCCATCGCGCCGGTCCAATAAACAAATTTTTGTAACATAATAATTTCTCTTATTGATTTTATCGTCGATGCGAAACTTATGTAGGCGATAACTATTATTTATCGTAGCCGTTGTCACGAAACCATGCGATAGAATCGGTGATTGCTGTTTCAATCGGTGTTTGTGGTAAACCCAATTCTTCAATCGCTTTGCTGGGATCAACATAAACATATTGCATAGCGTACTTGGAGGTTTTGTAAGTTGTCATTGGTGGCTTGCCGGTAATCTTAGTCCATAGCTCCATCATTCTTGCGGCAAATAACATCACCGAGGCCGAGACTTTTTTCTCGGCTACACCGTCT
>CAJQQO010000088.1 GCA_905480475.1 uncultured Pseudomonadales bacterium
CGCCAATAACAAAACATTAAAAACCGCTCGCAAAACCTCCGCGACCATTCAGCAGATTGCCGACCCCAAAACGCTTGCAATTGGACGCAAAATTTATCAAGAATCTCATCAAACCACCAAACAGATTATGCAAGATATTCGTTTTGGTCAGGCCTTGGATACCAAACAAGCGAAAGAAACGGTTAAGTGCTGTGTCGACAGTATTGTTAAAGACCCAGGCACGATGCTACTACTATGTAAATTGCGCGAACAGGATAGTTATACCAGCGAGCATTCATTAAACGTCTGCGTATTAGCCATTGCCTTTGGTCGCGCACTAGGTTTTAGCGATATCGAACTCAATCATATTGGTATCTGTGGGTTGTTGCATGATATCGGTAAAATGAAAGTCCCGCTCGAAGTACTGAATAAACCGGGTAAACTAGATGATCTCGAATGGCGCATCATGCAAAGCCACCCAGTGCATGGTCGTGATTTATTAATGCAAGCAAAAAACATTTACCATGGCGCTATTGATGTAGCCTACTCGCACCATGAACGCGTTGACGGCACTGGTTATCCTCGACAATTAGAAAGTGCTGGAATATCGCAGTATGCAAAAATCATTTCGATCTGTGATGCCTATGATGCGATAACTGGCAATCGTGTTTACCAGCAAGCGAAATCACCGACACAGGCACTCAAGTTGCTTTATAACAATCGTGACACGCAGTTTGATAGCCATCTAGTTGATGCCTTTATGGAGATGATTGGTTTATTTCCACCCGGCACTATTGTTGAACTCAAGAATGGCTGTGCGGGCGTAGTGATTAGTAGAAACCTTAAATACCAGCACTTACCTAAAGTATTAATCGTTCGCGATAAGCAAAAACAAGCCTGTCCCGAGCGAGTGGTTAACCTCGCTCATATCGAACAGCAAAAACTGGATAAAGCCTATTTAATTAAACGCGACCTAACCGACGGCAGCTTTGATATTGAGGTGAGCTACTTTATTGAAAAAGGGCTGGCCATCGCTATTTAAATAGACATCGCACTTAAGCACCTACCTTTCGCCTATTAATTAATCCTCTAACAGCACAATCTCCGCAATCTCTGCCGCACGTAGTGGCGCTTCAATGGTTTTTAAATCACCAACTATCAACCAAATCATTTGCTCAGGCTGCATACTGCGTTTGATCACTGGCAGTAAATCATCCACTGACAAGGCTGAAACCTGCTGTTGGTTAACGGCGATATAATCCAGTGGTCGACCAAACTCTACAATCTCTGCAAAGGCATTTAATACCGCCCTATTAGTTTCGTATTTGCCGGGTAAGCTTCTGACAAAGGATGATTTAAACCGTTCTAACTCTTTTACAGTCGGTGGTTTATCGGCCCTATACTGATTGACCTCTTTTAATAACTCTTGCAAGGACTCTGTGGTTTTATCGGTTTGCACTGGCGCGTAATACAGCAATGGGCGTTCACCTTGCGCATCGACCGCAATAGTTCTTGCACCGTAAGCCCAGCCTTTATCCTCACGTAAATTCATATTCACGCGAGAAGTAAATGATCCACCCAATATTTTATTGGCCATATCCAATTTATGATTATCAGGAGAGGCTGTTTTTTCTACCAATTGCCCACCCAGGATTAAGGACTGTGGCGAGCCAGGTTTATCAATTAAATAAATAGTCGGCGCACTGGCTGGTGTTTTCATTGAAGACACTGCCTGCGACGTACTGCTCGCATTGTTAGCCGCATTAGAATCCGCTCCGCGCCAATCACCCAAATACTTTTCTAATAAGGGTTTTATACTACTTTCATCCACCGCACCAACAACAATAAGCGTCGCATTTCCTGCATGATAATTTTGCTGATGGAACTGTTGTAAATCCGCACGTTGAATCGACTCAACCGTTTGCTTAAACCCCGAGCCGGTAAAGGGAATACCGTAATTATGATCTTCACCGTATAACAAAGGTGGCAAGCGGCGTAAGGCAATTGAAAAAGGCGAACTCTCCTCTTGGCTTATACGATCTAACCAATTGCTTTTAACCCGCGATAGCTCCTTATCCGGGAAAGCGGGCTGACGCAAGATATCAACAAATAGCTTTAACGACGGCTCTAAGTTTGCATTTAGCGCCGACAAAGAAAGTGCTGCCGTATCTAGCGAGGCACCAGCGCCAATCGATGCACCTAACTCTTCTGCTTGCTCAGCTATCTCCAAAGCATCTAGTGAATCAGTACCTTCGTCGAGCATGGCGGCGGTAATCGACGCAAGTCCTAATTTGTCTTTAGGGTCGGCAGAATAACCACCGGCAAACTGTAATGTCATTTCAGTCACGGGCACCGCATATCTCGGCGATAACAAAACACGTAAACCGTTAGATAAAAAGAACTCTTGTGGCGGTTCCAGCGTTAAAGATGGCACCTCACCGGGATCGGGCAAGCTTGAGCGATCAGCACCCTTTTCTGCCGTGGTAAATTCCGGCATAGGATGGACTTCAAGATTGTAATCACCGTTTGATAACCAGCGTTTTGCCGCCGCTTTAATTTCATTTTTAGTGGCGTTTTGCAAACGGTTTAAATCCGTTTTAAATAAACTGGCATCGTTAAGATAGGTTTGATATTTAGCTAGCGTTTGTGCTTTACCACTAAAGCCGCCAATTTTTTCAAGCCCACGGATCTCGCCTGCAAAAATCGCCGTCTTCACGCGGTGTAGCTCTTTATTGCTGGGGCCTTTATCAATAAAGCGCTGCAATTCTTCATCAATAATTTTTTCAACCTGCTGCATATCTGCACCGGGTTTTAAATAGGCTTCAATTTCAAACATACCAGCAATTTCAAAACCAGTTTGCGCAGCACTTACTGAACTAAGCAACTTTTCATCATAAACCAAACGTTGATACAGTCTCGAGCTTTTACCTTGCGCTAAAATCGCGGCCGATATCTCTAACAAGGTATTGTCTTTATCGCCAAAAGGTGGCGTATTCCAAGCGCGACTTAAACGTGACTGTGGCACCTCATCAAACATAACATCACGGCTTGATTCATTACGCTTAGCAATCCAGCGCTCGCGTTTGGCCAGTGGCGGACCGGCATCAATATCACCAAAGTAATGCTGCACTTTTTCCAAAGCTTGCTGCGGACTAATATCACCGGCGACAACCAAAGTTGCATTAGCTGCACCGTAGTAAGTTGCAAACCATTGTTTGACATCATCCAATGAAGCGGCATCAAGATCATCCATTGAACCAATAGTGCTCCACGAATAAGGATGGCCGCTAGGAAACATAGCGGCTAACTGCAAATATTCCGCCTTACCGTAGGGACGGTTATCGCCCTGCCGCTTTTCATTTTTAACCACTTCACGCTGCTCATCCAGACGCTCTTGTGTTACTGCATTGATAAAATGTCCCATACGATCCGATTCCATCCACAACACCATATCTAATGCCGGGGTAGGAACATTTTGAAAATAATTGGTTCGATCAAACCAAGTTGTGCCGTTAAGGTCAGTGCCGCCAGCATTTTGCAAAGGCAAAAACCATTCATCGTTATAGTTTTCGGAACCGTTAAACATTAGATGCTCAAATAGATGTGCAAACCCGGTAATACCCGGCTTTTCATCTTTTGAACCTACGTGATACCAAATATTGACGGTAACAATCGGCGCTTTATGATCTTCATGAACCAATAGCGTTAGACCGTTATCCAACACAAATCGCTCGTAGGGAATATCAATATTCTCTGCATACTGGGCGTGAGCGTTAGTGATTACTAAGTTAGTCAACACTACACTTATCAATAATGTCGATTGAAGGTTCTTAAATGCTGTCAATAACAATGTAAAAGGCATACGCATAAATTTTATCCATAGTGATCTGTTTGCAACGACTTACCGCCAATTCTATCCGTCTATAGATCCAGTTTCGAATAGCTTAAAGGCATCGAATCTTAACGATTAACGGCCCACTTCGGTAGCGTAATAAGCTGAAATGTAAATTTGAATCCAAATAAACCGTCACGTTTGGCTATTGAAGATTATATTAAGCCAGCCTTATAATAATTTCGCTATCGATATTCACAGTCAATGCATACTAGCAAGGCCCGCTAACAAGCTTCGCTAGCAAAGTCAGCTAACAACAAGCATCAATAAGACATCATTCGCTTATGACGACTAAATCCGGCTTAACTATAAAGCCCACAGCAAAACCCACATCCCGAGCTAACGCCGCGAAGCGTTTGGCTTCGCAATCCGATACGGACCTAGACAGCAAACAGCTTGGTTTGTTGCTTACTCGACTGACTCGTGACTTTCAAAAACGCCATGATGATAAAGCCGAGCGTTTTCACGTCTCCGGCTTACGCTCTAGCCATAGCGCGGTAACGGTTTATTTGGCGCTTAGACCGCATCGATTGACCGAGCTAGCGGAGCTAAACAGTATGCGGCCACAATCGATGTTAAAGATTATTAACGAACTCGAAGCGCTAGGTTTTGTTGAGCGCGTTAACGACCCACAAGATACCCGCGCCAAACTTGTGCAATTTACCGCCGAAGGTAAAAAAATGCTGACAGTATCGACTCATGCAAGCGATGATATTTATCAACAATACGCCAATATTATTGGAGAACAGGCGTTGCAGTCCATGTTGGATAATATGCAAGACTTACTTAAAGGACTGGAGCCGTCTCATCAATGAGTAAAACAATAAGTAAGTTATTGCAATTTGAACAGCGTGGTGCGATTGGCATTCTCACGCTAAATCGCCCACAAGCGATGAACGCGCTATGCCGTGAATTGCGCGAGGCTATTGAACAGCGACTATCACAATGCGAAGCCGATAATAGTATTCGCGTTTTAGTCATTACCGGAACCGGCAAAGCTTTCTGCGCAGGTAATGATTTAAAGGAACTCAGTGATAGCAATTTTGGCGCGAATGTTGCCGAAGCGGGTAAAACCGAATTAGCAGAAAAATTTGCCGCTTTTAAAGGTCCTATTATCGCTGCGGTTAATGGCTTTTGTATTACTGCCGGATTTGAAATGGCCCTAGCTTGCGATTTAATAATCGCTTCTGATAAAGCCGTATTTGCCGACACTCACGCCCGCGTTGGTGTATTACCCGGCTGGGGTTTAAGCCAACGTTTACCTCGCTTAATCGGAATGGCTCGCGCTAAAGAATTGGCTTTTACCGGCAATCAAATCAGCGCCGAGCAAGCCTGCCAATGGGGCTTTGTTAATCGTGTAGTAGAGCCAGATAAATTAATGTCAGTTAGCTTACAACTGGCCGAGGATATGTGCTCCTGCGAACCACGCGCTTTAATTGAATATAAAGCATTAATTCATCGCGGTATGAGTATGCACTTTGACGATGCAATCGCTTATGAAGCGGCTGAAGGTATTGCCGCCTCTGCGCGTACCGACGCTGCAACTATAAACCAACGTCGCGAACAAGTAATTGATCGTGGTCGTGAGCAAAAAAATCAATCAAGCTAATTAACAATAAATTTGTTAACCATAGAACTACCTATAGGACAACAGCACTATGAATACACCTACAAAAGAAGAGCTTTGGAAATGGGCAACTAACTACGATAAATTATGGACTGCCGGCGATCGTCAAGGTTGGATTGACAATTACAAAAGCGTTTTAAAAACCGATGCAGTAAGAATGTTTGACCCAGTTGCAACTCCAGAGAAGTTTGGTTTTCAACACTGCTGCATCGACTCTTACGACTTATTTCAAGCCAATGTTAAATTTCATATCCCACGCGATACGCTATTTATTTTAGGTAATGAAGTTAGCTGGGTAATGAATAACCTTATTGAAAATAATGGCAAAACTTATATGGAACCCAGTATAGAAACCTTTAGATTTGAACCCGATGGTTCACTCGCTATTCGCACCTACTACCGAATTCCAAAACACGATGACAAAGCCTTAGGTGATATGTTTAAAACCTATTTACCTGAAAATGATGGTAAAACCGGTATTGCCTAATATCCAGTTTTGGCAGGCCAGTGGATTAGCTAATCAATAGTTATTTACCAATTTGCGCTAGATTTTTTTGAGGAGATAACAGCATGGCATTACTCAGTGGAAAAGTAGCATTTATAACGGGTGCAGGCGGCGGTATTGGTCGCGGTATCGCAATTAACTTTGCCCGTGAAGGCGCCAATATAGTCGTGGCAGAGTTTAACCCTGAAACCGGCGAAGCGACTGCAGCCGAATTACGCGGCATGGGTGTTGAGGCCAAATTTATTGCTACCGATATTGGCAAATTGGAAACGGTTAAAAATGCGATACAAGAAACCGTTGATACTTTTGGCAGCATTGATATTGTAGTGAATAACGCCTACCCCACGATGAAATATATGCCTGAAGATATCCAGGCAATTGATGACGACCGGATGTTTGATTCAATGATGGCTGGCTTTCACTCGGTAACCACGGCGATGCGATGTGCGTTTCCACATATGCAGGCCAAAGGCTGGGGACGCTTTATTAATATCTGCTCGCTTAATGGTGTTAACGCGCATAAATTTACTGCCGATTATAACAGCGCTAAAGAGGCGGTGCGTGCCTATACCCGAACCGCCGCCGTTGAATGGGCACCGTTTGGCATTACCGCTAATATGATTTGCCCAGCGGCCGTCACCACACCGTTTAAAATGTTAGAAGAGTTTGCACCTGATGTGGTCAAAGACGCAGCCAGCGGTAATCCTATGGGGCGAATGGGTGATCCAGAAAAAGATATTGGCGGTGTGGCTCTGTGCTTAGCTAGCGACTATATGAATTATGTTACTGGCAACACATTATTTGTCGATGGTGGTTCGCATGTTAATGGCTCTCCTTGGGGAGCAACGAAACCGGACTTTGGTGAGATGGGCGGATAACGATCGACGCAGTTTTCAGCTATAGTCATTTGTTAACAGTGGACGCTGCAATTATTAATTAGCAGCGATTCCACTATTAATAGGCCAGCATTAAAGCGCTGGCGAGTCCTCGATTAAACCCATCATAATTTGTGCCGAGTCGGTATAGGTTTTTTCATTAATAAACGCATGCTGCGAGCCGGTATACATATCCCGAAACGATCGCTCCAGACGACTACCTTCACGAATCGCCGTAGTGCCCGCTGCTAAGTGAGTAAAGTGACAAACCTCTTTGCCTACTTCAGTGGCATAAGTTGCGGCCATACGCATCTCTGCACGCATAGCCGGTGTTAACGCTTCACCGTCTAACACTTGTTGGCTTACGCGACAAAAAGCATCCACTACTAATAAGCGTGCAGCACGCCATTGCGATTCATGATGCGCTAAATCTTTCTGGAAGGTTAATTTATTACCCAGCGTTGAAGCATCGCCCATACGGGTCTTTTCATTGGCGAGTTTGAAAATATCATCTAATGCGCTACGCGAAACACCTAAGGCCCAAGCCGCGTGCCCTGCACCGGTAATAGGCATAACACCTAAGTTAAACATGCGACCACCGCGAAGCGGCTCACGAGTGGTTAATGGAAAAGTGCGATAGTCAGGCACAAAAACATCTTCAACATGGTAATCAAAACTGCCTGTACCTTTTAAGCCAGTAACATGCCAACCATCGGTAAACTGTATATCGTCGCGCGGAAAAACTGCCACTAGCATCACCGGCATTCCATCATCACGAAACTGCATCTCACCGTTTTCCAACGGAATAAAACCACCAACCACATATTGTGAATGACCTGTTCCACTACCAAAGTTCCACTTACCCGTAACCTTATAACCGCCATCGACTTTTTCGGCTGTGCCGTTAGGTGCAAACTGTCCACCCATAGTGACCTGATGATTATTTTTAACAAACACTTCATCAAAACCTTGATCGGGTAAAAACGCCGAGACAAACGCCGCCGATGGAAAGTTAGCAATGCTAATCCAACCCACTGAGCCATCCTGTCGCGCTAGCTCTTGCCAAACATCTAGCATTTCTAACATCGAAGGTTCGCTACCACGCGCCTCTTTTGGATTCATCCAATTCATCAATCCACTATCCCATAAGGCTTTAACCGTAGCATCCGGCAGGGTACGGTTTTGCTCTGCAGCAATAGCGTTAGACATCACCACCTCTTCAACTGATCGCGCCATAGACACGCCGTTAGGTCTTTCTGCTGCATTCATATCCACGCTCCAAAAATCAATTATTAAAACTCAAGCCTCTATGACTATTATGTACGGGGTAAATAAAAGTTCTCGTACCAACGGCGTAGCTTATTAACCGGGCCATCACCATCACAAAGAATTGGTTCAGGCTGATACATTTTATCCTGCCAAATCTCTACATCCTGCCAAAACGCTGCATGCGCGGTTAAGGGATACTGCTCGATAAAATCCTGTGGCAATGGTTCATCGGTTAAGCTATTTACAATCACCGCCGAACATAAATCCACTTCTTCATCATTAATCGGCGTATGGTAATTTACCCACCAGCTTTGATAACTAAACGCCTCGCTGCGCGACTCGGTGTAGTAATACATAATCGCCGGGCCATGATAGGTCGCATCGCCCCAAGCATCGGCCTCGGTTGCCAATGATTCAGCTGCCACCGCACTTAAATCAAAACTCAAGCCAGTTGGGATAATCATATCCGCATTAGGATCACGATCCACTTTGGAAATTTGCGTGACGGTAAACTCGGTAAACTTATTTTCAAACTCGCGAACCTTGCCTCCATGCACATAGCCAAAGTGACCAACGTCAACAATATTCTCGATCACATCACAACCTTTGGCACGCACACGCGAACGGTGAAACTGCCAATCGCCCCAACCTTTTTCACCATTGGATCCCTTACCAAATACCGGAATATCGGGTAAATAATTGTCTGGCTCACCGTTTTCGGGGTCGTTCCAAATCGCGATAAAACCATTTTTCTCTAATATCGGGTAAGCTTTTAAAGCGTTAACTGCTTTGGGCGGAATGCTATTGGCATAAGGAATATCAACACAAGTGCCTTCGCTATCATAAGTCCAGCCATGAAAAGGACATGCAATACAATCGCCTTTTAATCGACCGCCATTACTCGCAAGGTGTGCACCTAAGTGCGGGCAGTAAGCATCGAGAATAGCGGCCTTTCCCGACTCGCCGCGGTAAATTACCATCTCGCGATTAAAGTAATTAATCGGTTTGATTTCACCGACCTTTAACTCGGCACTAAACATCACAATATGCCAGCCACGGGCAAATGTGTTGGGTTTCATAAATGCATATTTGGGTTCGAAATTCAGTTCACTCATTGAGTTTTCCTTACTGCCTTAATTATTTACCAGTAAACGCATACTGCGCAGCAACATAGGCAAAGGTCATTGCCGAGCCAATGGTCGCGCCAGCGCCAGGGTAAGTATCACCCATCGCCGCGGCCGTGGTATTACCTGCACCGTATAAGCCTTCTATGACTTCGCCATTGTCATCACATACTCGACCATACTCATCACAAACAATACCACCCTTGGTATCCAAGTCACCCGCCTCTACCCGCAATGCGTAAAACGGCCCTTGCTCCAATGGTGCAAGACTGGGATTGGGTTTCACTTTTGAATCTGCGTAATAACGATCGTGTAAACTTTCGCCGCGACCAAATTCTGGATCTAGTCCCTTGCGAGCATTGTCGTTAAACACGCTAACGGTTTCGCCTAACTGCGCCGCATCAATACCAAGCTTATCGGCCAATGCTTCTAAGCTATCGGCTTTGCTTAACAAACCGGATTCAAAATATTCTTGCGGAACCTGTCGATCCGATTGAATACTTGTCGGTTTAATATGGCCGACCACATATTTTTTGCGATAAATCGAATCAAACACCAAATAACAGGGAATAGCTTTTTCACCGCGCTGGTCTGAAGCATATTGCTCTTTAACAAACTCTTCATAGGGTTGCGCTTCGTTGGTAAAACGCTTGCCCATACGGTTAACCATAATAGAACCCGGCATAGCTTTACCCGAAATCAAGGATATGGTGTCACCATTAGGTAAGATATAAGAAGGGGACCACCATACGCTATGCATAAAGCCTAATGCCGCACCAGCTTGCTGGCCGATGCGAATACCGTCGCCCTGTGAATCGGGCGAAGCCGCCGTCCATTCTGTGGTAATAGGTTTAAAGTGATACTGCTGACGCATTTCATTATTACTGGCAAAACCACCGGTTGCAATCAGCACACCTTTACGTGCACGAACACGGACTTGCTTGCCCTGTTTATTCACCACCGCGCCAATCACGCGATTATCTTCTTTAATTAATTCACCCAATGGCGAACTCAACCATAGAGGAATATCGCGGTCCATTAAGGAACGACGCAGTTTCGCGATTAGCGCTTCACCAACAGCAACACGATTATCGTCACGGCCTTTTAAGCGCGCGCGAATATCAAGCCAATAGCGCAGCATCATTTTTGCACCCAACCAATAGGAGCCAGCCGTCATCTTCATCAATGACGAACTCTCTACGACCGTCATATTAAAAATCATGCCCATACCCTTAAAGGGGCCACGGCGCAAATGCTCGGCTTCATCGCCTAAGTCTCTAAGACTAAATGCCCCCGGGCACATAGAGCGACCACCACGCTTCCAGCCGGGATGCTCTTCAAAATAATCCATATACAGAGGCAAAGGCGTGTAAGTGATATGACTATGCTGCTCCATATACTGCAGCATTTCATCAGCACGGTAGGCGTAGGTTCGCACACGCTCATCGGGGACGGTATCGCCGACCAAGCTACTGATATATTGATAACCCTCATCCTTACTATCATCGATTCCAACCGTGGGCATCAAATGATTACCCGGAATCCATATCACCCCACCGGAGTGAGTCGTTGTTCCGCCATAAACGTCGGCGCTTTCAACAACCAGCACCTCGCCTCCCAACTCATGCGCAACAACCGCACCTGTTAGACCACCAGCACCACTGCCAGCGACTAACCAATCTACTTCATGGTCAAATTTCATTAATTATGTACTTCAAAAGAAAGTTTCAGGAATAGTTCAAACTGGCGCTATTATCGCAGAAGCTGAGCCAATCATAACCCCAACAAACTTAACATTCGTTTACAAGAGAACTGTTTGGCCAGTCGACAACTTACACTGGATGATTTGGTCTATTAATTTCGGTTTTAGCTAAATCAAAGATAAGGAAAGTAGCGATTTCGCTCTGCCGCCGTGAGCTTCTGCATACGTTGAATATTACGTTCGGGAATTTTTTCAACCTCTTTGTAGTTATCGATAGCCTCACTCACACTGGCCTCTCGTAAAATATGCAAGATAGGATAAGGCGCGCAGTTGGTCAGGTTCTCTGCATCGCCAACTTGAGTACCGGCAAATTGATAGCGAGGGTGAAAACTGGCAATTTGATATTTACCTAACCATCCTCCATTTTCTAAGCAATCATTAGCCAAGGATAAAAAATCGTTAAAGTCATAAAAATCGCCAAACATCTCAGGCAATACTAGCAAGCTGGTTTCTATGTAAGTTCCTATATGCGCTTCAGATTTAACATCTTGCTCAAGCAAATCAATCTCATTCTCTAATAGCATCAATGCGGCTTGAATATCCAATGCCTGACTAACCACTACCCTATGCTGCTTATCACGCACGGGCTTGGCAGCAAAAGGACACAGCTGCAAAGCAATCACAACTTCCTCTAACCATTGGTTAACTTCAAGCCGTATCTGCTCTGGACGATCTACTGTCATTCAACACTCCTGCTAAAAGCAAAATTGAAAACCGAATTCAGCCTTTAAACGTAAATAAAACCAAGCTTGATATCGCGCTGCAAGCGCCTATCTTACATCAGTCGCTTTCACTTAACCGACTGTAAGAGAAGGCAGGTAAAAATATCGCTAGTATCGCCATCCGCTTGCTAATGTAGCCTTGCCAGCAGCGGTTTTTAACAGCAAATAACGCTAAATAGAACATATATTTCAAAAACTTAAAGAAATACCTTAAGATCAAGCGAATAGCCCATAACCTTTATCATTGAGTTTTTAAATCACAACTCAATCGTAACAAAAAAATCGAGCAAACGAGCCGTATGAGTAAGCAAGAAAATACCAAGCAATCTTATGTAAGAGATCCACGAATTTGTATTATTGGCGCCGGTATGTCTGGTATGTTAATGGCTATCAAGTTACAAAAAGCCGGTTATAAGAATTTTAAAATTTACGAGCGCGCCTCAACCGTTGGCGGCACTTGGCGTGAAAATCGTTACCCAGGTGTTGCCTGTGATGTTGCCTCCTTCGCTTATTGTTATCCGTTTGAACCGAACCCTAATTGGAGCCACCGCTTTTCTCCCGGCAGTGAAATTTTTAATTACTTTAAAAATACCGCCGAAAAATATCAGCTACTACCTTATATTAGTTTTAACACCGAAGTCACGCGCGCCGAATTTAAAAACAATCAATGGCATATTGACGCGGTAAAAAACACCAGTAGCGATGACGGTGCTAGCTCTAGTGTTACCAGCATGTTTGATAAAAACGAAGATAAAGATAAAAGCGACAACGAAGCCATTATAGAAAGCGATAGCTTTGATATTTTTATCGCGGCTACAGGCCCATTACATAAACGTAAATACCCGCCTATCGATGGACTAGAAAGTTTTGCTGGTGATCGCTTTCATACGGCGGACTGGGATGATCAATATCAGTTAGCCGGCAAACGGGTTGGCGTTATTGGCACAGGCTCTTCGGCTGTGCAAATGATGGATCCGCTTTCAAACGAAGCACAATCGCTGACCGTATTTCAACGTACCGCGCAATGGATTATGCCGACCGATAATATTAAGTATTCGGAGTCATCCAAAAAATGGAAACGCCGCCTGCCAATACTCGGGCTGTTAACACGAAAATTCTACGATGGTATCGGCGAGCTATTTGGCAAAGCCGCACTACAAGATGGCTGGCAACGTCGCTATATTGATAAAGCCACACTGGAGAACTTAAATTCTATAGCCGATCCGGAGTTGCGTAAAAAACTCACACCCGATCATAAAGCCATGTGCAAACGAATGATTGTTTCCGACAGTTATTACCCTGCTATGCAGCGCAGCAATGTTGACGTCGTTGCCAATAAAATCTTACGTATAGAACCAAGCGGTGTGATTTACGACGACGGTACTGAGAACGGCAAACTAGTCGAGCTGGATACATTAATCACCGCAACCGGCTTTTACCCTAACGCATGGGGTGTGGATAATATTATTGGCAACGACGGTGTTAGCTTAAGCGATGCTTGGGATAATGGCGTACGGACTTATCGCTCGATTACCATGCCAGGCTTTCCCAATATGTTTATGCTAATTGGTCCTAACAGCCCGATCACCAACCTTTCCTTAATTGATATTGCCGAAATTGGCGCAGACTATGCCATTCAATGCGTAGATAAATTTCGTCTCGGTGAAATAACGGCTATCTCACCCAATGCCCAAGTCACTCAAGACTTTACCGACAAACTGGTTAGCGCCTTTGATGGTACTCGCTGGGTCAGCGGTTGCAATAGCTGGTATTTGGAGGTTGATGGCGTGCCGGTCACTTGGCCGTGGGCTCCATCGCGATTTCGTAAGGAGTTAAAAAAGCTAGACTTAGACGACTATGATGTCCTTACCGGGTAGACTTAGCGGGTAGTCATAGTGCTATAGAATGATACTATTGCAAAGGCAATCAAAATACTGCCAGACTGTTTTGATCTTAAGGACTATGTTTTGATCTTAAGAGCTATATTGTGCGGTATGATTGCGCACTACGCGTTAACCACTGATAGCTAACCGCTTAAGCCTGCAGCCATGATTTTATCGCCGATTATTCGCACTCACCTTAATCAACGATGGGTAGCTAGTTAAAATGACATTGGCTGCCAATCAACAAGTTATTGAATGCACCAGTAGCGACCAGTTATTTGTCGATAGAAATGGCGGGCTTCGCTCAACACGTTTTGATGATATTTATTTTCATCCAACATCCGGTGCCGAAGAAAGCCAGTATGTTTTTCTTGATGGCAATAAGCTAAGCGATCGCTGGAGCAGTAGCGACGCAAGCGCTGAGCTAAGCAGCAATTCAAACTTTATTATCGCCGAAACCGGTTTTGGCACTGGCTTAAATTTTTTGGCCTGCTGGGATCTTTGGCGCAAATGTTTTGCACAATCAGCGACAAAAAAAACTCTCTATTTTTACAGCACCGAACGTTACCCGCTAAGCTATGCCGCCCTTGAAAAAGCCTTAGCCCACTACAATCCCTTTCCTGAATTATCGCAAGCATTATTACAGCAATACCCCGACGCTATTGGTGGTGATTATTTGCTGGAATTTGATATTGATAGCAAGCATCGAGTAAAGCTGATTTTATTATTCGGTGACGTTAAGGACTGCCTACAAAGATTAGAACATTATCCTTTGCCGTCTGAAGCTATCAATACCGACAGCCAAACCGGCCTGCTTGTCGATGCATGGTTTTTAGATGGATTCTCCCCGCCCAAAAACCCGGCGATGTGGCAAGAGAGTTTGTTTTCACTAATAGCCAAATATAGTAGCTCCAATACAACAGTGGCGACGTTCTCGGTTGCTCGACAGGTACGCGATCAGCTAAGTGATAATGGTTTTGCGCTGCAAAAAATTCCCGGCTTTGCTAGCAAGCGCGATATGTTAACTGCACGCTATAAAGCACCAGCAGAAAAACACAATGCTAGCGCAAATGTACGTGGTCGCGCAGAGAATAAATCTGCACTAGCTCCTTGCTATTACCGTTTTTCCAGCAAGCATTTTTACGATAGATGCTTTTCGAAAGACCGCCATACGAAAACTGCTTTAAACCAACAAGAACAACAGCCAGCAAAAAAAACCGCCTTGGTTATTGGCGCAGGAATTGCCGGCTGCAGTATTGCCTACAAACTTGCCAAAGAAAACTGGCAAGTCGAACTAGTGGATACCGCCGATACCATTGCAGCCGCCGCATCGGGTAACGCGCGTGCAGTACTTTACGCGCGCACCGCGAAGCAGCGTTCATCGCTGGCAGATTTTCATGAAGCGGCTTTTCATTATGCGGTTAATTTTTACAGCGGTTTTAATAGCGATTTTTATGCCGAGCCCAATACGCAGCTTGGGCTTAACGGTATGCTTAAGCTCGACGAACAAATAAGTGAACAGTTAATCGCTGCAAATCCGGAGTTAAGATCCAGACAAAATGTTAACGCCGAGCTGGCCAAACAACTCGCCGGAATCGACACGCAGGCCGAGGGTATTTTTTATCCGCAATCCGGTTGCTTAGATCCGGTAGCGATATGCACACAACTCACTGCAGAAGAAAATATTTATTTCCATGGCAATACCGCTATCAATAAACTAAAGGAAGATGAAGCAGGCTGGCAAGCAGAAGCGAAAAATCAAAGCAACTTTAAAGCCGATATTATTGTTATCGCTTGCGGACAACACAGCAATCAGTTTACCCAAAGTCAGTGGCTACCACTTAAATCACTGCGCGGGCAAACCAGCGAACTACCCAGCTCCA
>CAJQQO010000089.1 GCA_905480475.1 uncultured Pseudomonadales bacterium
GGGTGAAGGTAGAGGCTGGATTACCGCCGAGTACGGCATGCTGCCACGATCGACGCATGAACGTATGAACCGCGAGGCCTCGCGTGGCAAACAAGGTGGACGAACGCTTGAGATTCAACGCTTAATCGGCCGCTCGCTGCGCTCAGCTGTCGATCTGGAAGCCATGGGTGAATACACAATCACTATCGATTGCGATGTTTTACAAGCCGATGGCGGCACTCGTACCGCTTCTATCTCGGGCGCATGTGTGGCGCTGGTTGATGCCTTTAGTTTTATGCAGCAGCAAGGTTGGATTAAAGAGTCGCCATTACGCGCGATGGTTGCAGCTATTTCAGTCGGTGTTTATCAAGGCGAAGCTATTCTCGACCTCGATTACCCTGAGGACTCCAACGCTGAAACCGATATGAATGTGGTGATGACCGAGCAAGGCACTTTTATTGAGATACAAGGTACTGCCGAAGCCGAGCCGTTTTCGAAAGAGGATTTGGCGGCCATGCTTGAACTGGCTGAAACCGGTATTGCAGATTTGATTAAAGTGCAAAAAATGGCGCTAGCCTAAGAGCTGGCTAACAAGGCTTAACTGGAGGCTTTGTTAGCCGGTAGATTTTTGGATTATTAGCAAAACATGCAAAAGTGGCTTTAAACAAGCCACTTTTTTTAAAAACTACTTCTTTAAAAACAACTTTCTTTTAAACCTCTTCGGTTTAATAACGCGGCATATTATCTTCAGGACAAATTTCATAATCGTAGTCCACACTTAAGGGGCCATGAGTCGAGAAGGATTTGCTTTTTAAGATCCCGCCATATTCAACGGTTTTTCTTAAACCCTGCGATACGATTTGATAATCAACTCGCCAGCCGTTTTCACCAATCTCTCCATTCGGCCACCAGCTAAACTCATCGTCGTCGCTAATCGCTGCACGAAAAGCATCAACATAACCGAGATCAATAAGCATTTGATCAAACCAGCCGCGCTCGGCATCGGTAAAACCTGCCTTGCCTTTATTCTCTTCGGAGAGTTGTACGTCTCTTGGCTGATGAGCAACACGGAAATTTCCACAGATAACAAATTCACGACGCTTGTGGCGAATTTTTGCTAAATGATCATGCAGCTGCTGAAAAAATTGTGTTTTACGCAGCATGCTTTTTTCATCACCGTCGATGGCCTCAGGCGCAAGCAGCGAGCCAAAACTAATTTGCTCAAAGTCGGCTTGGATATAACGCGCTTCCATATCAAAATCATTAAAGCCCATGCCGGTCATAATGGCTTTAGGCAGATCACGACAATACACAGCGACACCATTAGTGCCCTCTGGATTATCAAAAAAGTAGGCGTTGTACTTTGGAGGGAAATAAACATCATCACGTAATAGATGCTCTTGAGTGCGAAGGTCCTGAATGCAAATAACATCGGCATCCTGACTTTCCAACCACTCGTAAAAGCCACGACCTGCAGCCTGTTCAATTCCGTCAGCGCAAAAGCTGATTACCCGCATTAGATTTCCTCACCAAACCATATAAAACAAGATCAAATTAAAACTGTATTAAGCTCTTTGGTACCTCAACCGATACCACGAGCATATCTGGTAACTTACCCGATACGATCGACCGTTTATATTGTTATTATTGGCAGAAGCAAACGATAGCAATAAGAGCTGCAATTTTAAGTCAAATAGCAACCCTCTGGCTAGCACAGTGATGATAACCCCATACTGCTACCGGGGCGCAGTAGTTTAATTAGGTTTATAATTAATTAGAACGTTAAAATTGAACGATTAATTACCAGATTCAGCTAAACCGGACTGTCAGCCATCTTTTTGCAAAGCTAAAGTCCCGTTTCAGCATCGACTCAAGCAACAAGGATTACGGCTTTTGTCTAAACACTATCGGGCAGCTTATAACTAAGCTATTGGCTGAAGTGTTTCCTGAACTGATATTTGGCGGGATTTCTTTAACAAGCAGCAGCTTGATTCAGAACAAGGATCAAACCATTACCTCAAAAATTAGGCACACAAAATATTATGCAAGAGTTTCAGCGCGAGTTTATTGAGCTGGCATTACAATCCGAAGCCTTATGCTTTGGCGAGTTTACACTCAAGTCAGGACGTATCAGCCCCTACTTTTTTAACGCGGGTAAATTTAATCGCGGTCAGGCGCTAGCCCAGCTTGGACGCTGTTATGCCGCCAAAATCGTCGCATCAGGGGTAGATTTTGACATGCTATTTGGGCCTGCTTACAAGGGCATCCCATTGGTCTCAGTCACCGCAGCGGCCTTAGCGACCTATCATCAACTTGATATGCCCTATGCTTTTAATCGCAAAGAGGCCAAAGATCACGGTGAAGGCGGTTCAATCGTCGGCGCGGCATTAGAGGGGAAAGTGCTTATTATTGATGATGTTATCACCGCTGGAACCGCTATTCGCGAGGTTTTAAGCATGCTTTCAGCTTATGATAAGGCTCAGGCAGCCGGTGTGGTTATAGGCTTGGACCGGCGTGAGCAGGGCTCGGAGAGCAAATTATCAGCAACTCAGGCATTTGAGCAAGATTACAATCTTTCGGTACAGAGTATTGTTACCATAGAACATTTACTGGAATATCTGTCTAATAATCAGAATTCCCAAGATAAGGCGGTCTCTGATCAACAATTTGAGAAAATACAAAGCTACTGGCAAACCTATGGCGCAAAAGACACTTCCTAAGCTGCAAACGGTTAATCGACTGCAGGCATTACTTGCTTCAGCCTGCGCTGCTGCTGTGTTTGCGACGGTACTTACCTCGCTGCTAGCCGCGCCCTTAGCCAATAGCGAATCGCTTAAATACTACCGGGTTATCAATGACCGGGGCGCTATTGAGCTTAAATCGGCCATCACGCCGGCAGAGGCCAAACGCGGCTATGCCATTGTCGGGCTGGGCGGAAATGTAATAAAAGAAGTGCCCGCAGAGTTAAGCGATGAAGAATACGCCGTTTTAAGTGAAGGCTTAAAACAACGGGAGCTTGCCGCTAAGCGCAAAAAAGAACAACGTGATTACAATGAATCACTACTGCTTCGCTATAGCACGGTCGAAGACCTTGAATCCGAACGCAAGCGCAAGCTGGCCGAGTTTGATGTTAGGGTCAGCATTTTGCGCAGCAATATGATGAGCATGAAAGATCAGGTGGAGCGACAACAAACCAGAGCTGCCAATATAGAGCGCGCCGGTCGCGAAGTACCGACCGTGATAAAAAATAATATCTCTGAACTAGAGCAAAAACTGGCAGAAGCTGAATCGTCACTTAACTCAATGCACTTTGAAAAAGACAGCGTGAAAGAACGCTATGAACAAGACATCAATCAATTTAGCACACTGATGCAGCGCAGAGGCGGGACAGCTGATTCAACCGATGCTGAAACGAATACCACAATAAAAAATAATACTGCAAATAGCTCAAAATACTAATCCGCAATAAAAACCAAAAGGCCGTCATTCAGACGGCCTTTAAAATCACTGTTTAAATTAAAAGTTAACCTGCTTAGCCGCCTACGCTTTGCGCTCGTGGCGTTGCGATATTGCCTTGACGAGCCAAAGAGTGTTGCGGCTTTTGCGCAACGCTTTCACGGAAAAAGCCGGACATCAACATCTGCCACTGCTCTTGCCAATTATGGGTTGGCATACGCTTATATTCACTTCGCACATATTGGCCAATTCGACCTTCTGCCGCAGCCAACAATACATTAACCGCGCTAGACGCAGTAATCGTAGGGCGAATAGATTCGTTAATTTCAGCGTCGCGAACCACTTGCTTAAGCTGCATCTCAAGCCGATCATAAAATTGTGCAACCCGCGCGCGTAAGCGATCGGTTTCACCAGCAAGCGCATCGCCATTAAGAATGCGAGAGATACCCGGATTCTTTTCGGCAAAACCCAGTAATAAAAGCATGATGCGTTCAAGACGCGGCATTGCTTGGCTTTCTTCACCAAGAATCACGTTTACGCGAGAGAAAATAGCCTCTTCAACAAACTCGATAAGGCCTTCAAACATTTTGGCCTTGCTTGGAAAGTGGCGGTATAAGGCAGCTTCAGACACCCCTACTTCTTTTGCCAAACCCGCTGTTGTGATGCGTTCGCCGGGGGCGACCTCCAACATATGGGCTAGTGCTTCAAGGATTTGCTGCCGACGAGAGTATTTCTGTGCAATTCTAGGCATTGCTATTCCAGCTTATCGTGTTGATTAATACATTTGCCTGATAAAAGTAACAGCCAAGCCGCTTAATAGCTTTCAAACCCGCTGCAAATCTTGGGCTGAAGTCATACACCTGCCCATATACAGCTAATTTTTCGATTTGAGAGCTGCTGGCTATTAAAGAGTTAATACGCATTTACGTTATAGTCATCCCTGTTTCAATATTAATAAGTTATCTATGAAGACAATAACCTATTAATCGGTAATCGAGTTACTGATTACCCGCCTATTACGCTCGCCATCAAAACTGTAAGCTCTTGCTTCTTTTTGTTGCTTCTTCTTCGCTTAAGTGCCGCTATGTGCTTAAAGCGCCACTCTCAGGTAAATGTCCAGTTTAATTGAAGCCAATCTGTGGTTGCCCGGCCGATTGCCTTTAATTTTTAAATTATTTAGTTTTCCGCTCAATCTATTAACTCGGCTCAAGCATTTCACTAAAAATGCTAATCAAGCTTTTGCTCAAGATTTCGCTCTATTGCTCGCTAAATTTTGTACATCGTATGCGTACATTGTTTGCTTAAAACGCTAACCGCAGTTTAATTATCTTTTTTGTTGCTTGTTAGTTGGTTTGTACTTACGTTTGTTTACGGGTGCAAAGATACTCCTAATTCTTTTTTAAATGAAGTGTTTTCGCTCGAATAAATAAAAAAAAATTCTTGCCAGATGATTGTAACAATAAAATTAAAATGCTTTTTTTTATTAACGCATTTGTCAATACCTTAAAAGCGGAAACCATCAATAGTTGAAGCGCCGCGCCAACACAAGCGCTGCGGCCTATTCGATAGTACTTCGCTATTTATTGATAACCGATATGTAATTAAAAATGCCAAGCCGACTGCTGATGCTTGTGTTTGCTAAGTGGCCTTAAAAGTTTGACCTAATTGAACCAGAGTGGTTCTTTGGAGAGCTATTGGAGAACTAATGTGGACGTGCAGCGAGCTTATAAATTGCTAAACATCGCTGCCAAACACAATGTTTAAACCTTATCATCTGAAGTGATTAAGGTGCCAACACCTGAATCGGTAAAGATCTCAAGCATTACTGAGTGCGGTACGGTGCCATCAATAATATGCGCGCTATTAGCGCCGCCTTGCACCGCATCAAGCGCACAGCTAATTTTAGGCAACATACCGCCGGATATTGTTCCATCCGCAATCAATTCATCGACTCGCGAGGTTGATAAACCGGTCAGTACATTACCTTGCTTGTCCAACAATCCCGGCACATTAGTAAGTAGCATGAGTTTTTCTGCACCCATTAACGCTGCCAGCTTGCCAGCAACCAAATCAGCATTAATATTGTAAGTAACACCCTCAAAGTCAGTACCTATGGGGGCTATAACCGGAATAAAATTATTAGCGGTTAAGATATTTAGCAAATCAACATTAATCGAATCGACTTTTCCTACGTGACCAATATCAATAATCTCAGTGGTGGTCATATCCGGTGAAGCTTGTGACACTTCCAGCTTGCTGGCTCTGATTAGATTGCCATCTTTGCCGCTTAAACCTATTGCCTGACCTCCCTGTTGATTAATTAAGCCCACAATATCTTTATTTACCTGACCACCCAGCACCATTTCAACAACATCCATGGTGTCGTTGTCAGTTACTCGCATGCCGTCGACAAAACGGGATTCAATATTCAAACGCTTGAGTAGGTCGCCGATCTGCGGCCCGCCCCCGTGCACAACAATGGGATTCATACCCACCAGCTTCATCAACACAATATCGCGCGCAAAGTTACGCTTGAGGCTTTCCTCAACCATGGCGTTACCACCGTACTTAATCACCATGGTTTTGCCGGTAAAGCGAGTGATGTAGGGGAGCGATTCGGTTAAAACGGCAGCTACTTGAGCAGCACTTTGTTGATTTAGCGACATAGGCTTCAGAGTTTTAGTGGTTCAATTTGCTAGTAAAGTGCTTATCTTGGCTTGGCTTAGGTAATTTATTGCCTTAGCTAATCACAAGCCCGATAGACGCCAGACCAGCGCGATTCGAAAACCGCAAAAGTATAACGCATCATGACTATGACAGCGCTGGTGATTGTGTATTTGATCAATAAATAGTTGGGAAGTGGCGGTTAGACTTTGACAATAACTTTGCCAAGCCCGCACTAGAGGATTTTAGTGCTTATTAAAATGTGCCTAGTTCAGGGTTAATCGCACTTAGCGCTTGGCTAAATTTTGCTTGGATATCGGCCAAAGCCTCTTCGGTATTGGCTTCAAAGCGGGCGTTTAAACTGGCTGATGTATTCGATGCTCGCACCAAGCCCCAGCCTTCAGCATAATCAACTCTTACGCCGTCTAGCGTCGTTAATTGGCCATCATCCGCATTCATGGCACCTTGCAACATATCGATAACGGCAAATTTATTGTCTTCACTAACCGGTATCTTAATTTCATCCGTGCTAAAGCTAGAGGGTAACTCGGCGATCAAATCGTCTAGCGATGCCCCTTCCAGCGTTAAGAACTCAATTAAGCGGGTGCCGCTATATAAGCCATCATCAAAACCGTACCAGCGCTCTTTAAAGAAGTAATGGCCAGTAAATTCACCACCTAACAATGCACCGGTCTCACGCATTTTTTGTTTAATCAGCGAGTGACCACTCTTCCACATAACCGGACGACCACCATGACTGGCTATCAACTGATTAAGATGACGCGAACATTTAATATCGTAAACCACATCGGCGCCCGGATTTCGGGTCAGCACATCTTTGGCAAATAGCATTAACAACTGATCGGCGCTAACAATATCGCCTGAAGCAGTCACCGCAACCATTCGATCAGCATCACCATCAAAAGCGATACCAAGATCGGCCTGATGATTTTTGACTTCGTTAATCAAGGCATCAAGATTTTCTTTAACACCCGGATCGGGAGAGTGGTTGGGAAAGTTGCCATCAACTTCGGCAAATAGTGGGATGACTTCACAGCCTAGCGAGGCATATAACATGGGCGCGATCTCACTCGCTGCGCCGTTGCCACAATCGAGTACAACTTTGATTGACGAGGCCACGACTACATCTTCAGCAATCTGGTCGATATAACTATCAACAATATCCTGATTGGAAAGCACCCCTTTGCCGCTTTCAAAGTTGCCCGTACTAATTAACTCCGCCAAGGCAATAATTTGTTGCTCAGCCAAAGCGCAGCCATTCAGCACAATTTTAAAACCATTAACCTCTGGCGCATTATGACTACCCGTGACCATAACCCCGGCCTGTGTCTGCAAGGACTCGGCAGCGAAATACAGCATTGGCGTCGCGACCAAGCCTATATCAATAACATCACAACCTGACGCCAATAAGCCTTGCGTTAAGCTGTCTTGAATTCTGCTTGATGACAAACGGCCATCACGGCCGACTACCAAAGTATTTTGACCACCGCGTTGCGCAGTACTGCCAATCGACAAGCCAATTAAATGCACCACTTCATCGCTAAGTTCGGTATCAGCATTGCCACGAATATCGTAAGCGCGAAAAATATGTGAGGCTAAGTCAGCGTTGCCAGCTATATCTTCGTCATCTTCAAGCAAAATGCCACCCGCGACCTGCGGATTTGCCCAAGCTGAAAGATCGTCTTTATCCGCTTTTTTGCTGGTTTCGACCTCCTTACCAACAAGTGAATCGTCTGCCGACACGGCCGCTTGTTTATTCGATGCTTCCGCAGTGCCCAGGCGAGTGGACAGACTGGCTATCGCCTCGCCTAGCGATTCAAACGCAGAATAGTGATAAGCCGTTGCAGTATTACTTGCTGCCGAATCAGCGAATGAGCGTTTCAACAAATCAATATCATTTGCCAAGTTAGCTAACATACCGGTAAACACCATCCGTACCGCCAAGCAAGCTAATAAGGCAACTGCCAGCAATAAGCCAATCACTATCATCACTGGAGTGCCAAGCTCAGGCGAAGAACCAGCGAGAAAATAATTCACTTGAATATTTGGATTTGAAGCCAACGTGGCACTACCAACTGCCGCATCCGCAGCAGTTGAATTCGCACCAGCAATGCGGACAGGAGTGCCGCCACCTACTTGATAAATTAATTCAGTAATGCCAAGCCGCAAACCATCAGCTTGCTGCCTATCCAACTGTGAGGTTAGCCAGCTGGCATTAAGCGTCAGCAGAATTGCGCCAATGCTTCTATCGCCTGCATAAACCGGGCGCGCCAGACTTAACACTTGCTGGCCGCCAAGCTGATAGCTATCTAGCAGCATACTTTCATTATCCGCAGCGCGGCGAAGCATGTCTTTTTCAATATTATTTTTTAACTGGGAATTAAACTTGCCCAGATTAGCAACACCCAACTCGCCCAGAGGAAACAGCGCGATACGATTTAAATGGGTAAACTCCAATTCAAAGTTGCCAGTCATCTGCGTCAGCAGGCCTTCATTGCTATCACGCATGGCTAAACGCAAATCGGGAAGTCTGGCAATGCCGTCGAGATGGTCGGCCAATTGCTGCAAACTATTATCAAGCATGGCAGCTGTGGCGAGCGCCATATCCTTGGAGCGCTGCTCAGCATTTTGCTGGCCAGCCATAGGAAGGTAGACAAAAACAAATAGCGCGATCGCCAGTAAGCCAGGCAGCAATGCTAACAGCAATGCCGGCCAATAATTAAACAGCTTGGGTTGATTATTTTTGGGCACTGTTTAACTCACCAATAACGGTGGGGGAAAATAAAAGCCTTGGCCAAATCATTTCTAAAAATGCGCACATTCAATAATTAAAGCACAATACTAGCAATGTAAAATACTGATTAGCCTTAAAAAATACCGCCTGACCTACAAAAACCAAACAATTGCTTGTCAGTTTTTCTGAATGGCTGGTTGTTTTCCCGCCGCTAGCTAGATTCAGCCATATTATTGGCAATCAACGCAATCAAGCGACGAGCGAGTTGCTGCTTATCGCATTTCTCTATTATCGTTTGTGCTGCCGACTGAGCCAGAGCATTTTCATCAGCGCTGTTAACCGCGCTTTTGGCTAGAGCCTGATTAAATAGCACGGCAACTTCATTGGCATCCGCGCCAAAACCAATATCGTCACGCGAGACATCGTTGGCGATAATCATATTAATGCCTTTGCGTTGCATCTTCTCACCAGCGTGTTTAATAACATCATTGGTTTCAGCAGCAAAGCCCACGGTAAACGGCGCATTCTCGCTAGCCGCTACACAAGCAAGGATATCCGGGTTCTTCACCATCTCCAATGTCATGCGATCTTCACCGACAGCTTTTTTAATTTTACTGTCCTGCGCACTTATTGGACGAAAATCGGCAACCGCTGCAGAGGCGATAAATAAACTGCTTTGAGGCAAGTGCTTCTGCACGGCTTCCAACATATCCCTTGCCGATACAATATCAATGCACTCTACATGGGGGGGAGTATCGAGTGCAACCGGCCCGGCAATTAAAGTGACCTTGGCGCCAGCCTCTGCCGCCGCTTGCGCTAAGGCAAAACCCATTTTGCCAGTTGAGAAATTACTTAAGTACCGCACTGGATCTAGCGCTTCACGAGTCGGTCCGGCAGTAATTAATAAATGCTGACCGGCCAACAAACCCGACTCAAATAGATCCGCCGCCCGCTGGGCAATCTCAAGCGGCTCACTCATTCGTCCAGCACCAGTATCACCGCATGCCTGCGCCCCCTCAGCCGGACCAATAAATTGGTAGCCGCGTTGTTGAAGGGTTTGATAATTTTCCTGCGTTGCAACATCCCGCCACATCGCCTGATTCATGGCTGGCGCGACTAATACCGGTGCATCGCTGGCGCGCAATAAAGTTGTAAGTAAATCATCGGCGCGGCCAATCGCAAATCGCGCTAAGGCATCCGATGTTGCCGGAGCGACCAAGATGGCATCGGCCCATCGTGCTAACTCTATATGTCCCATCGCCGCCTCGGCATCAGCGTCTAGCAAATCAGCATGCACGCGATTACCGGAAACGGCTTGTAGCGTTAACGGCGTAATAAATTCGCAAGCGCCCCGCGTCATTACCACTTTAACGTCGGCACCAGCATCACGTAAGCGGCGAACCAAATCGGGGCTTTTGTAGGCCGCGATTCCACCGGTGATACCTAATAACAGACGTTTGTTTTGAAGTGATTGCATATGACTTATGATTTCTTGATTTTCAAAATGGATTTTAGACAGGCTTATAGCATCATGATTGACAGCTTAAGAACAAGGTCCTTTGCTGCGAACACTGGAGGCTTTAAAAATTTTAGCAGCAAAGCCCAACTCTAGAAGTGACTCCCAGCGTCATATATTGTATAAATATCGTCCAGCCAATATCGACAAAGATATTGAATTGGTCTGGTATAAGCGAGGCGCAACCTTACATTAGCAGGCTCAGGATTGCGAGTACGAGCCGCTAGGCTTATCGCCGGGATTGCTCAATTGGGAATAGCTAAATAAGGAAAATCAACCCAAACACCCATCAAGGAAGATGCTATGAAAATTATGGACTGGCCCGAATCAGAACGACCACGGGAAAAGCTACTGCGCAATGGCGCGCAAACATTATCAGACGCCGAGTTACTAGCGGTCTTTTTACGCATTGGCACGCAGGGCAAAACCGCGGTCGATTTAGGCCGGGAGTTGCTTGAGCGCTTTGCCGGTGTCAAAGCCTTAATGAATGCTTCAAGAAATGAGTTTACCGCTGTGAACGGTATTGGAGATGCCAAATACGCCGCTTTACAAGCCGTTTTTGAGCTTTCCCGACGGGCTATTTTAGAACCTATCAAACGTGATAACGCCCTTACACGACCCGCTGATACGCGGCAATATTTGCTTAGCATTCTGTCGCATCTGCAACGCGAAGTGTTTTGGTGTCTATTTTTAGATAATCAACATCGGGTCATAGCCAGCGAAGCGCTATCGTATGGCACAATTGATCAAGCCAATATCTATCCGCGAGAAGTGCTAAAAGCCTGTATTTCACATAATGCGGCTGCGGTGATTTTTGCCCATAATCACCCGTCCGGATCAGCCGAGCCTAGCGAAGCGGACAAACGCATTACGCGCAGGCTGCAGGAAGCGCTCGCTTTGATCGATATCCGCACGCTGGATCATGTCATTGTTGCAGCAGGCTCAACCACCTCCATGGCAGAGCTTGGGCTTATTTAAAGGCGGCGCCAAAAACGCCATTTGGCAGGGATATGAGAAAAGTAGCCTCTGGAAAAGGCCATATGCGGCTTAATGCTTGTTTTGACGGCCTTGTTCTGGTATAAAGTCGCGCTCTTTTTAGAGGGTGGCTCCACTGCAGCCATCGTCAGCACACAATATTTGTATGTCTTTGTTTATCCGGTCAATACGGACCAGTAGCAAGAGATTCATACACTGGAGAATGAAGATGTCCAAGGTTTGTCAGGTTACCGGCAAGCGTCCCATTACGGGCAACAATGTATCGCACGCAAAAAACCGCACCAAGCGTCGTTTTTTGCCAAACTTACATCGCCACAGATTTTGGTTAGAAAGCGAAAAACGCTTTGTTAGCCTACGCGTCTCTTCAAAGGGTATGCGTATAATCGATAAAAAAGGCATAGATGTTATTGTTGCTGAATTACGTGATCGCGGCGAGACCGTTTAATATTAATTTTTCCGCGCGCATTACTCAGCGGGCGAATCGGGTACACCCGAAATAAAAAGAGATTGAAGTTATGAGAGAGAAAATTCGTTTAAACTCATCGGCTGGCACAGGTCACTTTTATACGACCGACAAAAACAAACGCACCATGCCTGAAAAAATGGAAGTCAAAAAATATGACCCCGTTGTTCGTAAGCACGTGATGTACAAAGAGGCCAAAATCAAATAGCTTGTCCTTATGTTTGGCAAAAAACCCGCAATCATGGCGGGTTTTTTATTGCCTGAAATGTTTTGTTATAAACCATCCCAATTGCTAAAGCGCGAAAATACTCAAACCATCGACGAACCGACACCATGCCTGAGTTACCAGAAGTTGAAACCACAAAACGCGGCATCGAACCCTATGCTGCAGGCAAAAAAATCAACCGGGTAATTATTCGCGAAACACGTTTGCGCTGGCCTATCCCGAATGACTTTGCCCAACAACTTGAGCATCACACAATTCGCTCCATTCAGCGTCGTGCAAAATATATTCTGTTCAAGCTAGACAATGGCTTTTTTATGATTCATTTGGGCATGTCGGGTAGCTTGCGTATTGTTGAGCAAAGAACGCCGCCAGAAAAGCATGATCATGTCGACTTTCAACTGGCCGGAAAATACTGCCTGAGATTTAACGACCCGCGCCGATTTGGCTCTATTCTTTGGCTTGGTGAACACCCCGAACAACACGCATTGCTAAACAAACTTGGGCCAGAACCTTTCGACAAGGTATTTGATGGCGACCTCTTGTTCGCAAAGTCGCGTAAGAAAAAAGTTGCAGTTAAAAACTTTATTATGGACAACCATGTGGTCGTTGGTGTGGGAAATATCTACGCCAATGAAGCGCTATTTATGAGTGGTATTAGACCAGGAAAAGCAGCAGGACGAGTCACGCGAGCGCAATATCAAAAACTCACCGAAGCCATTGTAAAAGTATTGAGTGCTTCTATTGAAATGGGCGGAACCACTTTACGCGATTTTGTTGGCGGTGACGGCAAGCCCGGTTATTTTCAGCAGACCTTGCGCGTTTACGGGCGCGCGGATCTACCTTGTCAAAAATGCGCTAGCGATATAAAACTCATTCGCCTTGGTCAGCGCAGCACTTATTACTGCCCCCAATGCCAAAGCTAATAGTTTATCGACCTAAAGCTGTGCCTTCTCGGCGCGGATCGGCTATCCCCAACCACTTCCCGTCTTGTTTATAGATAGCGTGCAAACCACTGGTTTGCGCTTTAATACTGGGCTTATGTCCTAGCGCTATTAATGCTTCTCGCAATTGCTCGGAACTACTATCCTCTAGCTCTAAACGACTACCCATATGAAAAAGGTGCGGACTTTCAATAGACTCTGCAACCGAACGATCAAAGGCTAACAACTCATATAAAACGCGAGCGACATAACCAATAATTTTTTTACCTCCTGGCGAACCAATAATTAATACTGGCTGATCGGACTGATCAAACACAATCATTGGCGACATAGAACTACGTGGTCGCTTACCGCCTTCAACACGATTGGCAATGCGGGTTTTATCTTCCAAATAAGGCGTAAAAGAAAAGTCGGTTAACTGATTGTTTAAAATAAAACCGTCAACCATTAATCGCGAACCAAAGGCCGTCTCGATACTACTTGTCATACTTAAAGCATTACCGTAACGATCAACAATACTGACATGTGTTGTCGACATTAACTCGGGACTGCTCTGCACTAAAAAGTGATTGGCATTTTTTATTGGTAGCTTACCCGCTTGAACCGAATCCATAACCCTATTGGGATCAATCAATTGTGCGCGCGAAGATAAATAAGCAGCATCAAGCAAAGCCTGAATAGGCACATCAACAAAATCCGGGTCGGCGATATAAGTATTTCTATCAGCAAAAGCTAAACGTGATGCCTCTATAAATTGATGCGCTATTGAAACTTCGTTTTCAAGACCCGAATAGTTAGCTTTATTAAAAGAGCTATTCGCCTCTAAACTATCGAGAATCCCAAGGATAGCCAGCACTGTACTTCCACCCGACGACGGCGGACCCATTCCACACACTTTATAAGAAAATACTTCACTACAAACTGCAGGACGTTGCTTAGCTTGATACTGTGCAAAATCCTGTCGCGATAATTGGCCAGGATTTTTATCATTATTGCTGGCCGCAATCATTTTATCTGCCAGCGCGCCGGTATAAAAAATATCAGCACCTTGCTCGGCAAGATCTTCAAGCGTTTTTGCGTAGGCCGGATTTTTAAGTATATGACCAATCGCTAATGGCTTACCTGCCTGATCAAATAAATAGCCCGCCATTTCGGCCCGCTCGTTTATTTTTGGCACATAAGTGATTAAACGATTAAGGCGCTGCGATACCGCAAAACCATTTTTAGATAAACCAATTGCATTATCGAATAAGGATGACCAAGGTGCGAGGCCATGACGACCATGAATCTTATCTAACACTCTTACTATGCCGGGAACACCAACACTCTTACCGCCAATAACTGCCTCGAAAAAACCATTGGGTGTTTCGCTATCCGGATTAAAAAATAAATTCTCATCGGCGGCGGCTGGCGCAGTCTCTCGACCATCATAGCTTGCTAATGTTTGAGACTTAGCATCCCAATACAAAATAAATCCACCGCCACCTAAGCCTGAAGACTGCGGCTCAACCAATCCCAAAACTGCTTGCGCCGCTACCGCGGCATCAATGGCCGTGCCACCTTCAGCTAATATCGCATAGGCTGCATCCGTTGCATGTTTATTAGCGGTAACCGCCATAAACTTTTCACCCAGCGCAATTTTATTATTAGACTCAGCATCTGAATTTTTGGATTTATTAAGACTAACGATTTTGCTTGCTGGCTCTGGCGCTAAATCCTTGCCCTCTTGGGCAGTAAGTTTATCGGCTGCGGCATCGCCAGCTTGTTGGCTATCAATTGAAAGGGTATCTGTGCAGCTTAGCAAAACCGTTAGTGTTACAGATAAGGCGCAGCTAACGATCAATCCATGTCTCATCAATTAATCACTGATTTTTAGCTTAATGGCTTTTAATGCTGGTGGCGGCACAAATTTAGATACATCACCATGTAGGGATGCAATTTCCCGAACCAGTGTGGAGGAGATATAGGTGAGGTTATCGGCAGGCGTAAGAAAGACCGTTTCAAAGTCGTGCTTGATCGCACGATTCATATTCGCCAATTGAAATTCATACTCAAAATCGGAAACGGCTCTAAGTCCCCGTAACACGACTGTTTCATCTAACTCTTCAAGATAATGTGTCAACAGTTTATTAAAACCGGTCACCGTGGCATTAGGAATATGCTTAAGCGATTGCTGGGCAATGTCGACGCGCTCTTCAAGTGAGAACATCGGCTGTTTTTTACTGCTGGCAGCAACAGCCACTATCACCCTATCAAACAATTTCGCGGCGCGCTCGACAAGATCAACGTGCCCATTAGTGATGGGATCAAAAGTACCGGGATAAACTACACAGGTCATATCTGCTCATTTCCTGTTAGGAACAAAAGAATGCGGATGTTAAACGCTATTCCAGCCAGCCTCAATAACTTATCGGTGCTGATACAGTAATAGCTCAGGACATCGCTCGGCAAAAATCTTATGATTTGCGTCGATAAAGCGCATAATGAACCTTTCCGGCGGTTTTTTCACGATATGGCTGCCAATTTGACGGCAATTCTGCTGTCGCTTGATCAATATCTCTTTCGATATAAATTAACGCCTCGGTGGCAAGGCAATTTGCCTGTTCCAAAAGTTGTGCCGTCTCACTTAGCAAACCCAATTGGAAAGGTGGATCCAGAAACACGATATCAAATTGCTCTTCTCTGTGGGCAGCGAGCCAACTCTGTGCATCACTATGAATAAGCTGCAAACCTTCGGCTGACAATAGCTTTTGCAGCTCACGCAAAGATCCTACCGCATCTTTATGAGAATCGACTGCAATTACAACAGCTGCACCGCGAGACAAGGCCTCCAGCGCCAGTGCGCCACTGCCGGTAAATAAATCAAGGCAACGCGCGCCGCCAATCTCTGGCTCAAGCCAGTTAAACAGTGTTTCCCGAATTCGGTCTCCCGTTGGCCTTAGCCCGGAGATATTGGCTACTGGTAGTTTGCGCCCACGCCACTGCCCCGCGATTATGCGAACGGTGTTTGGGCGAGAGTGCTGAGTTTTGCTGCGATTCATATCGTTTAAATTACATCATAAAATCTTGGATATACAGCGTTCGACGCAAAAGATAAATGGTAGGATAGTCGGCTTAACCGTTGCAAGGCGAAAACCCGCCTTATCAATGACATTGTAACCACGGTTAATATCAGATACCGCTTTTTGGTAAATAAAATACGATTTAGGATTAGATGATAGATGCTGCGATTTCTAAAACGCGGAAGCAAGAAAACAAGCGAGCCAACTGCCGAGCTTGCCAATAGTTCTGAGCCTACCAGCAGTTCTGAACCCGCTAGTAGTGCCGAGACGATAAGCAGTGCCGAACCGGCAAATGCGGAGACTAGCAACGGTGAAGTGGATAATGCCTTATCGGCAGAGCAAGCCGTAGATCAAGAACAAGCACAACACGGATTTTTTAAACGCTTATCCAGCAAAATCAGCAAGACCAGTAATTCACTGGGCGATGGCCTTGGTCGTTTGCTGCTGGGTAAAAAAGAAATTGATGAAGAGTTACTCGAAGATATTGAAACACAACTGCTAATGGCGGACGTGGGAATTGATACCACTAATTTTATTATGGGCAAGTTGGCAGAGGGTATTGAACGTGAGGCGCTGCTCGATTCCGACGCGCTTTACGAGCAGTTAAAGAAAGAACTGCAAGCAACGCTTAGCCCTAGCGATCAACCCTTTGTTATCGACTGCAACCATGAGCCCTATGTTATTTTGGTTGTGGGTGTTAATGGCGCGGGTAAAACCACAACCATTGGCAAGCTGGCAAAACGCTTTCAAAAAGAAGGGCTAGACGTGATGCTAGCGGCTGGCGATACCTACCGCGCGGCGGCCGTTGAACAATTACAAGTTTGGGGCGAACGCAATAATGTACCCGTGGTCGCTCAACATACCGGCGCAGATAGTGCCTCGGTTATCTTTGATGCGCTGCAATCGGCAAAATCCAAGGGCGCTGATGTACTGATCGCCGATACTGCTGGCAGGCTACACAATAAAGATAACCTGATGGAAGAGCTGAAAAAAGTCGTTCGGGTAATGGGTAAAATTGATGCGGCTGCTCCACAAGAAATATTATTAGTACTTGACGCCACAACCGGTCAAAATGCCATTGCCCAAGCCGAGCAGTTTCAAGCCATTGTTGGCGTAACCGGACTTGCGATTACCAAACTTGACGGCACGGCTAAAGGCGGTGTGTTATTTGCCATTAGCGAGCGATTAAAACTGCCCATTCGCTTTATCGGCGTGGGTGAACAAGTCGATGATTTAAGACCGTTTGACGCCAATGAATTTGTTGATGCGGTTTTCTCCAACGTTAAATAGTTAAACCGCAAAATCAAACCGAGACCCGAGAGTTAGCATCAACTGCAAGCGATCACCAAGCCTAAATAATCATGGCAGCAAGAGCTTTTTATGATTCGATTTGAAAACGTCAGCAAGCGCTATGATTCCGGTCAGGATGCGCTTGCCGATGTCAGTTTTTCGCTAAACGCTGGCGAAATGGCTTTTCTTACCGGTCATTCCGGCGCGGGAAAAAGTACCCTACTGCGATTAATAATGCTGATGGAGCACCCCAGCAAGGGCGAAGTCTGGGTCGATAATCAACATCTCGCCAAGCTACCTAAACGACATATTCCTCTGCTGCGCCGCAAGATGGGCGTGGTTTATCAAAACCATCAATTGTTATTTGATCGATCGGTTTACGACAATGTCGCACTACCGCTAATCGTTGCCGGTTTTCATCCAAGAGATATCGGTCGCCGAGTTCGCGCCGCGCTGGACAAAGTTAATCTCTTGCACAAAGAACGGCAGAATCCACAAACCCTATCAGGTGGCGAGCAACAGCGCGTGGGTATTGCCCGCGCCGTCGTTAACAAGCCGCCCTTTTTGCTGGCAGATGAACCGACAGGTAATTTGGATCCAACGCTCAGTGCCGAGATTATGCAGCTGTTTAAAGAATTTAATCAGGTCGGTGTAACCGTATTGGTTGCGACCCATGATTTGGCTTTGATCGCCCGTATGCATCATCGCTCACTTATCTTGCGCGATGGTTCGCTGGTGGGTAATGGCTCTAATACTAGTGGCTCGAGTTTTTCCTCTGGCGAAGATGGCTTAGATTTAAGCGATAGTGACAAAGATAAAGTTGATGATGATGAGAATCATCAAAGCTCAAGCAACAATATAAACAGTGAAGCGGCCAACTAATGGCTAAATCTAATCAAAAAAATGGCACTCGAACACGATCCCGACCGGGCGCAAGTTCGCCGCCCAATACACTATCCAGTCGACTACGGGCATGGCGCGATAACCATAGCTTGGTTGCAGGGCAAAGTATCCAGCGATTACTTTCGACGCCCTTATCCAGCGCCATGACTATTTTGGTGCTATCGATTGCGATCACCTTGCCGGCTGCGCTCAATATCGCGATCACTAATATCGCCGAACTCACTGGCCAAGCAAACGACAGCGTACAAATGAGTCTGTATTTACAAAAGCAGGTGAGCGATAGTAAAGGCCAAGCGCTAGCGACAGACATTCGAAGCTGGGAAGGCGTAGCCAGCACTGACTATATATCTCCCGCCACTGCGCGCAAAAGCTTTGAAACCATGGCTGGCTTTGAAGAAATTATTGCTAGCCTACCCGAGAATCCGCTGCCGGGTGTCATATCGGTAACGCTAAGTGAGCATTTACTTACTACAAATAGTGCAGAAGAGCTGAGGGAGCGAGCGGTAAAGCTAGAGCAAGTGGATATCGCAAAGATCGATTTAGCCTGGCTTCAAAAAGTCCGTGCCATCGTTGATTTTGGCGAGCAGCTAGCCGCAGGCCTAACGCTACTGCTTTCCATTGGCGTGGTTTTGGTGGTTGGCAATACTATCAAGCTATCGATTGATAACCGCCGTGAAGAAATTATCGTGACCAAACTGGTTGGCGCTACCAATGCTTTTGTTCGGCGGCCATTTTTATATATGGGGCTTTGGTTTGGTCTAATTGGCGCGATTATCGCTCTAGTACTACTAACACTGGCAAAGTTTGCACTGACTAACTCATTAGATGCCCTCTCAGAGCTTTATGGCAGCGCGATCAGCCTTAAGGGGCTTGGATTGCTCAATAGCCTAACCTTGGTCCTTAGCGGCGCAATGCTCGGCTGGCTGGGTGCTTGGCTAGCGTCAAGCCAGCATATCCGGGCATTAGAGCCAAGATAGCTAAGAAAAGAGCCGATATAAAGACCGCCAATCCACTGAACCTAATAGTTTGCAAGCCCGTATATAGCTTTGAGAAATGGCTGTGCAGAGTGCTTCAAGACAGTAAACCCCCGCCCTGATAAATTTTTAATTACTGTAATGTTTATCGGCCTGCAGCCACTCATTCACCATAAACGGCTGATTTATAGTCAGTTTATAGGAACTTTCTCAGCATTAGCACTCTAAGATCAGGAGTGCTAAAATTGATTCTGTTTGCCGAAACCCTTTAAAAATCCGTGTTTGTCTCAAACATAGTTAGGATAAGGTCAGAAAACGGGCAAACATCGATAAGCGACTATCAACCAGAATCCTGATAAACAGATTCTTAGCGAGCAGATCCACAGCAAATTATGACTACAGAACTTCAAACAATTCCAGTTTTAACCCCCGGCGGCAACGTTAATGCGTATATGCAGACGGTCAGTGGTTTTGACGTCCTAAGCGTTGAGCGCGAGCAAGAGCTTGGTCGACGCTTAGCATTTGAAGATGATCTAGATGCTGCACGTGAATTGGTTATGGCGCACTTGCGCTTTGTTGTGCATATCGCAAAATCCTACAACGGTTATGGCTTAGGTCTGGCCGACTTAATTCAGGAAGGTAATGTCGGCTTAATGAAAGCGGTAAAACGCTTCGACCCGGATAAAGGCGTTCGATTGGTCTCTTTTGCAGTACATTGGATTAAAGCCGAGATCCACGAATATATTCTCCGCAACTGGCGTATCGTTAAAATTGCGACCACCAAAGCCCAGCGCAAATTATTCTTTAACTTACGCGGCGCTAAAAAACGTTTGTCTTGGTTAAGTAAAGATGAAGCCTCGGCCATTGCTGATGACCTAGGTGTTAGCCTTAAAGACGTCCAACAGATGGAAGGTCGACTCTCTTCATACGATTTAGGTTTTGATGCCCCGGCAGATGCCGATGATGACAAGGCCAGCCAAGCGCCCGCTTACTATCTTGAAGATCACAGCACCGATCCGGCAATTGCGGTTGAACAGGATCAATGGGCTAACAATCAAATCAGCAGTTTGCAGTCTGCGCTTAAATTACTCGACGAGCGTAGCCGCGATATCTTGCAAGCTCGATGGTTAAACGATGAAAACAAAGCGACCTTGCACGATTTGGCTGCTAAGTATCAGGTCTCTGCCGAGCGCATTCGTCAGCTTGAAAAAAATGCCATGAAAAAGCTAAAAACCGCTATCGCCGCTTAATTTAGACCCCAGCACACGATCATCAAGCCGCCACTACACTGGCGGCTTTTTTGTTATAGTCTGTTTCCTCTAGCTGCTCGGCATAAGCAATCATCTAATCAATTGACTGACAATACACATGGCTAAACTTTTTATTCAACTGGCGGCATTAAACGGTTTATTAGCCGTTGTGCTCGGCGCTTTTGGTGCACATGCGCTTAAAGCAAAAATCAGCGCTGATATGTTAAATACCTATCAAACTGCAGTTCAATATCACTTTTGGCATGCGCTGGCCTTACTGGCAGTCGGTATTTTGGCCTACCAATTACCCAGCTCCAAACTACTCACTGGCAGCGGTATTGCTTTTGCCGTTGGCATCGTTTTATTTAGTGGCTCCCTTTATGTATTGGCTACCACTGAACTGCGTCATCTTGGTCCAATGCCCGTGGGATTAATTACGCCCATCGGCGGTATGTGCTTTATTGTCGGCTGGCTACTATTGCTGATAAGTAGCGCGCAATTAAAATAGCGCCCGAATCCATCGCTCAGTTAAGCAAGTCTTATGAAAACGCCTGATCAACAACATCGTCCGATTCGCAGCTTCGTTATTCGCAGCGGCCGTATGACCGAATCACAGCGACAAGGTTTGGATACCCATCTTGAAAAATGGGGCTTAACTCTTAGCGAAACCGCCATTAACTTTACCGAAGTATTTAATAATACCCAGCCATTGGTGATGGAAATCGGTTTTGGCATGGGTGACTCGCTAGCGCAAATGGCCGAACAACAGCCGGAAAATAATTTTATTGGTGTTGAGGTTCACTCACCCGGTATTGGCAGATTGCTGGCGCTGGTGGCGAATAAGGAGCTGAACAATATTCGGGTATTTAACGACGACGCGGTTAAGGTTTTACAGCAAAGCGTCGCCGATCATAGTCTGCATAGACTCAATTTATACTTTCCCGACCCATGGCATAAAACCAAACATCATAAACGGCGTTTAGTTAAGCCCGATTTTTTAGCTTTAGTTTATTCGCGTTTAGAAACCGGTGGACTGCTACATATCGCAACAGACTGGCAACCCTATGCCGACTACGTATTAAAGTTAATGCAAAACCAATCGCTATTTAAAAACATTGCTGGCGATGCGAAGTTTGTAAATCCACAAGACTATGGTCGTCCCGAAACAAAATTTGAACGCCGAGGGCAGCGCTTAGGTCATGGCGTTTGGGACATGGTATTTGAGGCATTACCCAAGTAATCAACTGCAATCTTATTTCCAGCCGGCTTTCCAATCGAATAGGGCACTGTGCAGAAAATGGTTTATTCGATCGCTGTGTAGACTTCTCCAGTTAACCCTCGCCACAAAATCCCTAACATACTTCGCCTACGCTAGAAAAGCTTGTTCAATAAAGCGAACAAGAGTATCTTTTGATAATTGTCATATTGCTCTTGAGGGAATAATCAATGAATACTAAACGCGTCCGTGATTTTATGGCTCATCATTATGCCACTGTAAAACCTGAACAATCGCTAGCCGCCGCGGTACGCATTATTATTGAATACCATCAATCGGCTGCGCCGGTAGTGGACGCACAGCAACAGCTTATTGGCGTACTCTCAGAAGCCGACTGTATGCGCGCGACATTGGTTGAAGGATATTTTAATGAAAGAGTGGCACTGGTCAAAGACCAAATGACAGAGATGCCAGATACAGTATCGCCAGATGAAGAGCTCAGCTCGGTATCGGATATGTTTCTAAAAAACAATCGTCGTATGATGCCGGTCGTTGAAGCGGGTGTTTTGGTAGGCATACTGTCGCGGCAGGATATTCTAAAAGCGATTACTCATGAGCTTGATAAGCAGTAATACTGATTAAGCAAACGCCTCAATAACATCGTTTAAAAATAAACGGCCTTTTTCTGTAGGGCGGTAAATATCAGCTGCCTGTTCGATTAAACCCTGTTTTTGTAATTGTCTTAACTTAGGTTCAACAACCGCAATACTAAGCCCAGTTGTTGTTTCAAATAAGGCAGTCGAAAAGCCTGCGTTTAAACGTAGCGCATT
>CAJQQO010000090.1 GCA_905480475.1 uncultured Pseudomonadales bacterium
CGGCCCTAGTCGGCAGAGGTTCATGCGCGGCGCTTCTGGCGCTTCGCTTAGAACCTCAAAACCGAATTTGGAAAGGGTGAAAGTAATGACGAACGAAATCAGAATTTATGTGGCAGATTTGGCAGCGTATAACAACGGCAAACTTCATGGGTGTTGGATTGATGCGACACAAGACACGGACGATATTTGGGAGCAAGTAAAGCTCATGTTAAAAAACAGCCCAGAACCCGATGCCGAAGAGTGGGCAATTCACGACTATGAAGGGTTTGAAGGGGCGTATATTTCTGAGTATGCAGGTTTTGAATCAGTCCATGAAAGAGCCTTGTTTATTGAAGAGCACGGCAGGTTAGCAGGCGAGTTGCTAAACCACTTTGGTGACAGTTTGGATGACGCAATAAAAGCCATCGAAGAAAGCTATAACGGTTGTTATAAATCGTTAGCTGATTACGCCGAAGAGCTAACCGAACAAACAGGCGATATTCCAGAACATTTGGCTTTCTACATCGACTATGAGCGTATGGGGCGAGATATGGAGTTAAGCGGTGATGTTTACACTATAGAATTAGTTTTTGACGAAATTCATATATTTTGGAGTCACTGATGTGGCTCAGGTAATATCAAGCGCTCTTTTAAGCGTTTTTTCATGAACCTTTAGTTGTTGCGCGGCAACGGCTAAAGGTGTCTGGGCGTTAAGCATTCGCTTGGCTTCAACTAAATCGTAAGCATTTAGCTTTCTCGGGCGACCAATTTGCTTGCCCTTGCGTCTCGCTGCTTGCATACCTTCTTTGGTTCGCTGACTTAATACTTCACGCTCCCACTCAGCGAGTGCTGCCGTTAGTGTGTAAAGCAGCTTGCCATGCGGTATTGTTGTATCAAAGTCCTGCGACAATGATAGAAACTGTATATCACTTTTATGGAGGCGATCTAGCTCATTTAAAGCATCCGTTACCGAGCGAAAGGCACGATCCAGCGAACAGACAATAAATATATCGCCCTCAGTTAAAACCCCCATTACTTCATCATAGACAGGGCGTTTTTTTGATACGGCAGAAACCCCATACTCAATAAATACTTGGTCACAGTGGTCTCTTAGACTATCGACTTGACGGTCTATAAGCTGTTTGTCTGTTGATACTCTTATATATCCTAATCTTGCCATCAAAATATCCCTGCTATTAAATTTCCATAACATTATGGACAAAAGGGAACCTTTATTTGGGAAACTCCACCACAGATGATCAAAAATAATATTACTTTTATAAACGCCTGATATTTCTACGCTTTTTCCTAATACCAATTTAATCTAAAACTGTGAATACAGACTCTAACAAAAAGGTTCCTTTTTGCTTGGTCGTTTTTGAATACACCGTCTGAGCCAAATCGAGCAACCTTTTTTTAATATTTAGTCATTCATATAGGTGATGTTATGAAACGTTTATTCTCTACTGCGCTCTTCGCGGTCACAGCCCTTTTTGCGTCTGTTTCTCATGGAGCGATTGTTACAATTAACTTGTCCGGCACAATTGGTGACATCGTTGATTCCGCCTTTGAGAGCACGACAAACCCTTATGCGGGCACATTAAATATTGGCGAGCAGTGGAATGCCGTTTATCAAATAGACACAAATAGCCCTGCAACACCCACTTCCGGTTTAGGCAGCCATAATGGTGCGGTACTCTGGTCGTCTGTGAATTTTGTAACTAGCGGTGTTGTGTTTGATTTGTCAAGGAGCGGGTACGTACACATTGATGCCCCAGACAGCGAGTACGTTAACCTTGGAAATCGCAGTAACACCTCCATAGGTGGAGACTCTAGCCATTTAGTTAACTTCTCGATCTTCGAATGGGTTGGTAGTGGTGTCTCTTCCTTGAGTGACCTATCGACAAACTTTTCGTTAAGTAACTTTGAGAATTATCGATTCTCAATTACAGCTGGTTCAGGACCGACACACCGTGTTGTCCTAGATACCACCAGTGCGGTTGTTAGTCAGGTGGTGCCTATCCCTGCTGGTGTTTGGCTATTTGGCTCGGCGATAGCTGGCTTGATCGGCTTTCGCGCGAAACGTGCCTAAAAATAACTAATTCGTTAGATCACAGAAACCCGCCTTTTGGCGGGTTTTTTGTTGATTATATCTCGTGCTTTGGTGGTGACTTTTTAATAAATGATGATTGCTGACCCTTGGCAATATCACGATATTGTTCAATATCCTTCTGTAATTTATGCTCACGGGTGTGTTTAAACTTCTGTAAGCGGTCAAGGCGATTTTGATAAAGCCGCCGTTCTTCAAGCTGCTCGAAGATCAGGGCATCTTTTTCTTGCTGATCACGCAGATGATTATTTTTTAGTTCGAGTTCATTTTGTTTGCGTATTTGTTTGTGCCGACCTGTGACGCGATCTATCAGCCCCCTTATGCCTTTGCGATAACGGGCTTTGCGTTGATGGACTTCGTCTACCCAGCGTTGTTCTTGCCTATATTTTAAAGCGTCTCGTGCTTTCTTATGTTTCTGAGTAAGTATTTTTTCAGAACCCGCAATATCACGTTTTCGTTTTTCAATTATTTTGTTTTGTTGATTGCGGAGCATTTTCAACCGTACTTGCATATCGTTTGCAGTTTGTAACTTGGCGTCAGCAACAGAGGGCAGGTGTTTTTCATTGCCTAGTCGGGCACGAACATCTTTTGTTTTTAAGCCTGTCCACTTTGCAACGGCAAAAACTTCGCAAGCGTGATCTACAGCAACAAAACCGCGCCTATCACCTTTTGCTAATATATAACCACGCTCTTTTAGCGCGTGCTGGAAACTACTCAAATTATCACTTATTGCCCAGCAGTCTTGGAACGCTTGTTTAATAGCACGCGGGTCTTTGCCGATACGCTTTGCTTGCTGCCATTCAGATAACGTAAAGTTTTTGGGATCGCGTAGTTCGGAGTTGAGCATACCTTGTGGCATGTTCCAACCATGATGAATATATAAATCGCGGGAAATCTCCATCAGCTTGCGTTTAGTATGAGGCAAATGAATTGCTGTCATAGATTGAGTATCGGTTCTTGACCAAACTGTATGACAATGACGGCGACCATTTTTTTCATGGAATACAACAGCGCGTGGCTGGTTTACCAAACCCAACTTAGCCTCTACACGGGCAATGGCATCTTCAAAGCTTTCAGTTGAGACTTTTTCATTTTGCGGCGGGTTAAGGCTAAGAGAGTATAAAAACTGCTTGGCTTTTGTGCCTTTACTAATTGCATAAGCTTCATTCAGAGCGCCTTTAAGATCGTCTGCGACAAAGCCACGTAACTCGTGGACTTCGACATGCTCGTTTTCCGCCTTTAGGAGATGACGCGCCAAATCTTGAGCGCCACCACGCTGATTACCCTGTAAGATCACAGCCGATGACCAAGTGCCACCAGTAGCACTTCACGCATTGAGACAACGGCGAGACAGGCATCTTCCAACTGCTGATTAACATTATCTGAGACATCAAGAGTGCCCATATTTGCATGCTTGGCAAGCTGATTAAGGTTTTGGGATAACCTAGATTCCCCCAATGCCGACAGCACTAAGGCAAGTTTTTGATCGTTGACTTGAGGTTTGCGTAGCACGCGGCGTTTTATCGCTTTATCACCTAGAAGCTCTGAGCGTATATATGCGCCTAGAGGCTGATTACCCGCTTGTTCATTTAGATACTTTCGCTCTCCATCGCTCAGACGCAATGAGAAGGGTGGCGGGGTCTTACGGCGTGGCTTTGGTGCGTGTTCAACCGAGATTGAGGCTCCAAAAGCTCTATTGGCTATCTCATCCAAATTCATAGACGTGGCTCCCGTGGCTTTTGGGAGGCAGGAGTCTGAATCTTGGTTGAAGTCTGGCTATCCTCTATCGTCTGATTTTTAGGGTCTTGATAATAAGGTACATAGTTCTCTAGGTAGTGGTTCCAATCGGCTAAAACGTCTAAAATTTGGTTCGAACTCTTACCGTCGAGTTCCACCATTATTTTTCATAGACTTACCCACACACGCTGCATTCTCCGCAATCCAATTTTGAGAGCATATTTCGAGGAGTCGGGATGTCTGGTGGGGGCTTTGCGGATATCTTATTCAATTAGCCTTTATAGTCCAACTAGTGCTGACGCAGTCCACTTTCAGTATGCAGCTTAAGTAAAACTCACCTTACTGGTGCGATTAGTTTCGCAACTTTATGGGTTGGCAGACACGCTTACCGAGAAGTGCAATTTGATCCGCTACATGATACTTTTCAAGATCAACACGACATAGATTACCTTTCTTTTTCAAAATGAGCTCGGAACTACCACTAATCATCTCTACCTGCAGAAAACCGTACTGATCAGTAATCGCAAGACCGGGCTGATTTTGAACAATAGCATTAGATACGGGATCATCCTGACTATCCACAAGCTGAACCACACCTACAAAAATAGCGTCCGCCTTAGCATCAACCAACACTACGTTGCCTGGGTAAAAGGTTTTTTGAGTATTCTCCGCCCTGATTTGCATTAATGACTCACCTCTTGGCACGAAGGATAACTCATGAGTCCTGTGCGCACTTACCGGCACAAAAACCGTTTTATTAAGACCCACCGTAGAGACCTTTCTACCATCAACCAACACATCAACCTCGACTGTTTCCGAGCGAGGCCCGTGTATACGCACTAGATAGCCAGCCTTGGTTTGTTTATTACCACCAAACCCAAACGCTCCAGCGCTATAACCGATATTTGTTTTTAAGTTACCGCTGAAATTAAGATTGTCATTTTGATGACTGTAACGTGAATTCAGTCTAGCATCACCACGCTTTGTCTTTGCATTCAACTTTGCCTCATAGGTTGCCTCGTCTTGGTAATCAGCATTGAGTGAGAAACGGTATTGCTCTGCCGATGATGGGTCATTAGTAACGGCAACATTCATATATCCTAACGGCTCAATTTTACCCTCCTGATCCAAACCTGTTTCTTTTTGTAAACGACTATTAATGGTTGCAGTCAATCTGTCCTTTTGGAAATAATAATTAAAGCCAAACAATATAAGGTCTGCATCGTCATTCTTGGATATCTCGGCTTTCGCACTTAAGCCACGCATACCAAACAGACGACCAAAACTCCAACGGATACCATAACTCTCGATTGAATCTCCCGTTGAGTCCTCATTAAGCCTAGAAAACACGCTACCATTCCCATAAGCGGTTTTAAAACTCATGGATACGCTATTTTGAAATACTGAAGAGCCTAGTTGAGACCTTTCATTGATAGGGGTTTCGGATTCCCAGATTTTTCGTGAACTTAATCTAAAGTTGCCAAAGCTAAATCGATAGCGCAATGAGAGATCAAGTGCTGAAGTTTCATAACTATCATAGGCAATTTGAGCCTGAATCTCATGAGATAAACCCTGATTATATAAACCTGCCTCTAGCATACTGGAATCTTCGGCTATCGAAACACCCAGTGCGCCACCTAGCGCAGGTGATAGGCGACGACTGTAACCGGCGCGAAAAATACTATCCCCCGTTGATTCCGGAAACAAGGCTTGGGTATTAGTCGTTGCGATTTCGCCAAATTGCAAAAAATAAAGCGGCTGATCAGCAGGAGGCAAACGAGATGTCTTAGAATAAAACTGAGTTTCGGTGCGCACCTGATTAGCCACATCGATAATTCGAATATCAATATTATAAGCACCGTTGGGTAATGCGCTGGTATCTATAACCTGATTACCAATGTCGTAATAATCACTCTCGATTAATCTGCCATCTTTATATATTTCAACACGACTTCGTGAATCGAGAAACAACTCCAGCTCACTACCTAATGCAAAATCAAGATCACGCCGCGTCGTTAAAGAACTTTCAAGAGCAAACCCTTTAAACTGCAAGTCCTTCATAAAACGCATGCTACCTGCGTTCTTTCTAAAAATACCAAGCTGATAGTCCTGCCCCATATACTCGCGCTGGAATGCCATGGTATCAATATTACTTCCTCATCACTGGTTACATTGCTTTTTACCAATAAGCGATTCTCAGCGTGACTCACCATCGTAGTATTAAAAAAATTGTAAACCGCTTTTTCTCCTTGGTCACCACTGAAATTTAAGCCCATATCATCTAACACAGAGAATCCTGCATCAGAGCGGGGTAAAAATTTTAGCTGCTCAAGGCTTCTGGTTTTCAGCAGCTCGGGGCCTATAAAGAGATCAAGCTTTAGTTTAGATAAATCAAAAATGACATCTACCGAATCGGTATTGATTTTTCCGCAATCGATTGAATAACGCGATTTACAGATTTTCTCTGCATTGCTATAAAGTGGCCTGCTTAGCAGCTCAGATACTAAATTGGGATCAGTTAAATCATTTATCCTAGCGACGACAGTTTCAATATCGAGGATAGTAATTAGGGCTGAGGTGAATGATGCAGAAACGGAGACAAGATAATAACCGCCATAAAACACGTCGACTTCTGTTTCTGAGGGAACATCTAAATCCTCAAAACCCACCGGAATCCAATCATTATTGTCTACCCGCTTAGTCAACTTATTGGGCGCTGCTTGTGCCGATACCTGTCTAGGCCTGCCAAGGCTCGAGCGCTGCTCATTTTGTTGCATGGCTTGCGATACACCCACCACTCCTTTTGCGGCTTTAGCAAGCAATACGCGATCATAAGTCGACTCTGCTGATCTGCTGCTGCGCGAAAACTCATCATTGACTTTTTCGCCAGCCATTGCACCTACATGGGCAAAAAGCAAAAATAACGAAAGTGATAATGTCTTGGCGGCAGTAACACCAACACTAGTCAAAACGTTTGACGTAGTTACCGCCATGAGACCGAACGGTATAAGTGAAAGGACCATCGAAAGGTAATTCGATTTGCCAATCGTTACCAGCATAAACGCGTCTTGTTGGCAGCTCTTCGCATACCGTTGGTTCAGCAGGATTACATTGGCTTCCCTTGGCAAGAATATAGTTAGTATTTCCTTCATTAGCAAAACGTGCTTTGCGACCCTCTCTTATGATCACAGGCTTGCTCACTGGGTTCTCTGGCAAAACGATAGCCAGTACCTGATAGGCAATTAGCACTTCGATAGCAGTTCTAATATTATCCTCAGACGCCTCTTCAGCTAACTCTAACGGGCGTGAAATAGGTAAGAAATTAATTCGATAAACACGCTCCCTATCGCCTGAGCGGTCGATATTAAGTAGCCGAACACGGCTACTGGCTTGCGGATTGATAATGAGTTTAGATGGCGTAGAAACAAAACTTGGTACCGCTTTACCGACTAGAGACAACAGCTCCTCTTCATCTGTACCAGGAGAAGACACCTCATAAGTTTCTACACTGACGTAAAGCTTCTGCTCTTCATCACTATTGCTAACTTCAATATCTTGCTTATTTGTCAAAGGGCTATCAAAAAATATCACCGATTTATCGACAACCAACTCCGCATAAACGAGTGAAGGCAACGCACACAACCACATAATTAGAATATGTTTTGTAATCGCTCTAGATGCTATAGATAAATAATTCATTATTTTTTTCTCACTTGGTTTATTCAGGCCTAACCATCATTCTTACCCTACCCGTTAGCCCTTCTTTTCTACGTAATTTTTTTGGATCAGACAACGCCAGCCTTATTGCAACAGATTTTTCGCAGTTAAGATTAATAAAGCTACCTTTACCAGCTTTGCGTTTGTTAGCTTGCTTAATCGTCACTAACAGATCTAAACTCGCTCCTGACGTCGTTTTTAATAATAGCTTACTTTTACCCCTATCAAACATCACTCCAACGGAATCGCCCGCATCAGGCAAACATACCGAAAATTTTGTCTGCCCAGTACTTCGTATATCTTTGCTAATCCAAATGGGTTTGCCCGGCTTATTCGGCTTTAGGGATGGTCGACCTTTTGCTTTATTTTGCCCTGGGACGAGTATTGCAGGCCTTTTTCGTACACTTAATGTAATCTCAGCAGCCCCCAATGAGCTGGTATTTGCGTTGCCATCTCTCGTCAGCGCAAGCCCTCCACTTAGCGGCAAAGCACAAAGGATAATCAATAAGCCGCCGGCACATTTTATTCTGTTAACTGCCATATTATTCCGGCTCCATTAGTAGTATTAGAGTCTCTGTATAGGTGCCGCTTGTCGCGCTCCTTAGGTCCTGCTCATCAATAGAAAGTGTTAAGGTCGCGTTATTGGTATCATTACAACCAATAGTCGAACTTCCCGATAAACCCGTGACATTTTGTCCTGTTAAATTTATTGTCCCAGGTCCGGTACCGTTAGCCGCATACGCGAGCTGAACGGGTAATAAATTATTGCCTGCGGCACTGCTAAGAAAGTAGTTGCCCGCTTGATCCTGATTGTTACCGCTAACAGAAATCCGATAACCGGTACTCTCAGCATAAGCACAAAAGCTGTCGCTTGCTGTTACATTTCCGGAGCCATTAAAATCGCCTAAAACAAAATCATCAAGCCCGGAAATTTGTACCTGAGGATCACTCGTAGATACGTTTATACTGATGCTAAAATCCTCATCATCCTTCTTTTTGAAATTAACACCTCCTTCACCACGTAACTCAAAATTACCTGTGTAAGTTCCTGCTGTCTTACCACTTAATTCTGTACCCGAAATTTCAACCCGCAACTGCGAGTTATCGCCATTTTGATTACAGTTTTTCCCTTGACCGTAATGAGATTGACTTTCGAAGACATCTTCACTCAAAATTTCGTAGACATTGCCATCTAAAATATCCCTGTGTTGGAGTGTCACTAAAATCCGATTATCGCCGGTATTACTATTGTCATTGTCGAGATAAAGATAAAATTGATTAGCGCCATCTGAAGATCGTACTTCCACCTCGTATGGACAAAAATCATTACTATTGGTAGTGCTTTTTTTCTTCGAGGATTGAATACAGAAAAGATTGTCTGTAGCAACTGTACCGGCATCATCCCAAGTACCCAATGATAAGCTGGGTACAGGATGAATTTTCAGCTCTCCCTTACCACCCGAGCACGCCGCAAAAGCTGCACCAGTGGAGCCTATCAGTAAAGCTGCTACTAGCAGCCTTACTGCTTTGGCCAAATCCAGATATTCTCGCATCAATTTGAAATAATCTATCGCGTGTTTTTCTAGCGGTAGTTTTTTCAAAATACTGCTCCATTTTTTGAGGATAAAGGATTGTATTGCTCCTTAGATTGGAGAAAGCAATAACTGCAAAGTACCTGTGTAAGCACCCGAAGTCGAATCACGTAGCTCTTGCTCAGTGATACGAATATCAAACGCGGCGTTGGTACCATCAGTTTCATCAGAGCAATCTGTGAAGACACTACCGCTAACAAAGCTTGTAGCGGTATTATAGCTAACTGCTGAATCATCGCTCGCATCATCATCTTCAGAAACAGATAAAGTATATTGCAATGAATCGCCATCGGCAGCGCCGACTAAATCAAACTCAGTACCACCTGGGTTAGATGCAGTAATAGAATAACCGTCACCGCCGTTTCTATATACGCAAAATGCATCCCCTTGGTTAATGGCACCGGTATCCGAACCGCCATAGGCAGGGAATCCAATATCATCTAGGCCAGTGATTCTAACGCTGTCATTAATTGTGATAGAAATATCCGATGTACCGGTACTGGTGCTGTTTAGACCACCATCCGTTGCTGCGTGACTAAGCGTTGCAAAACCAACACCAAGCACACATGGCAGCATCAGTATTTTTTTATTTATTCGCATGATAGTTTCCTCTTAAATTTTATTAATCAATACTGAAGATCAGAAAAATTTGTGATCTCGATATCTACAGGAGCAGAATCCGTGCCAATCTGATCGATTTTCACACAGGCGATTGATTTTACATCAGATTATGTCCTTTAAAGCTTGAGCACTTAGCTAATGACTGGCGATTCATTTGCATATTGCAAATACACCATTTACAGCGGTTAAAGTGCTATTTTTAAAAGATTTTTATATTATGCAAACATTGAAAATCAGCCTTTGTTACTTAAAGGCATTCAATTTTGATTGAATGAAGGTTAATGTGAGGTGCAAGTTTGCAAAGTGCAAACTTGCGAATTTAACTTAGAGGGCCGCTAAGGTTGATTCCCGTTTTCTACCACGGTTACCCTCACGACTATACTAAGGGGCGACATCAATAGACTTTTATCAGTCACTCTTTTCTGACTCACCGGGTACTGACAAGTTAACTTATTCAATCAGCGAAAACATGTTGAAAACATCACCTCTGCTATTACAGATACTATATTCATGTAAGAAGACTGAACCCATCTCGATATACATACATCAACTTCAATCAAATATTAAGCTATTGAACTAATTCTAAAACCCACTCAAATAAAATTCAATCAATCTAAATAAATGTCGTAGGCTACTTACTCATAATCGGCAGGTCGAAGGTTCGCAAAACTGCAACAGCAGATTTCAACGAAGTGCGTAGCACTGAAACCCGCTGGGGTTATAAAAGCCCCAAGGCTTTTATAACCTAGTCCTTCTGGGCCCACCATTCCACTTCTTTCGTGCTGAACCACGGTGGACTATTCAATCAGCGCTTTAATTTATATGGTGGATTGGTCTTCTTGATAACATACTTGAAACTGTTGAAGCACTCCCCTCTAACGCCCCCTTCAAGGCCGTCATATTTATTCCACTCTACAATTCAACCAGTGCAAACAATCTCGCCTTTCTTGCGGCGGCGTTACGTACTGAAAAGGTATTAAGTACCGTTAATGGTCAACCACTGTCGCATACGCTTGGTAATATCAAAACGTTCACAGCAACAATGGCTAAGTTAGTAAAAGAGAAAGTTGATTTACATAATGACGTTGCGGAAGCGGAAGCACTGAGAGAACAGAGACGTGCAGAGATGGCTGAACGGATGAAGACTATCGGTAAGGGCAAGACTCAGGATAAGTCCGCAAGAAAATAAAAGCTTTCCAACTTTGCATCACACTAAATGTCCGTTTAGCAAAATGTAAACTGGGAATGTCTTGAACTAACGAACTAGATCCAATATTTGGCGACTTCAAAATTATTAAGCCACTCTAATAATTGATCTTTAGGAACTGGCCGGGAAAAATGATAGCCCTGTGCAATATCGCATCCCATCGACTCAAGCAGTGAAAGTGTTTTTGCATTTTCGACGCCTTCGGCAACAACTTGTAGATTAAACTTGTGGGCTAAGGAAATAACGTGCTCCACTAGAAACATGTCACCGCTACTTTCGTGCATATTTAGAATAAATGATTTGTCTATTTTCAACTCATCTGCAGGTAGCGTTTTAAAATAAGAAAGAGAGGAAAATCCAGTACCAAAATCATCAATTGATATCTTTATACCG
>CAJQQO010000091.1 GCA_905480475.1 uncultured Pseudomonadales bacterium
GCATTGAATTTACTGAGAGCCTAGCGGCAGATTTAGCCGAGTCTGGATTATTGATTGTCAGCGGCATGGCTATAGGTATTGATACTGCGGCGCATCGAGGCGCTTTAAGTGCTGGTGGTAAAACCGCTGCGGTTTGGGCTACCGGTCTGGACGTAATTTATCCTCCATCCAATCTCGAGCTGGCGCATCAGATTGCCGCTAGTGGCTGTGTGATCACAGAGATGCCATTGGGTACGCCCTCTTTGTCCAGTTATTTCCCCCGCCGAAATCGCTTGGTCTCGGGTATGAGTTTGGGCGTGGTGGTGGTTCAAGCGGCGTTACCCAGCGGCTCCTTAATAACAGCCGGATACGCAGCGGAGCAAAACCGTGAAGTGTTTGCGGTGCCGGGTTCCGTAAAGAGCCCTCTTAGCGCAGGTTGTCATCAGCTGATAAAAGACGGCGCGACCTTAGTGGAGAGCTCAGCGGATATCCTGCAAGTGATTGATAGCCTTCGCGCAGCCCAGCGACCGGGGACCTCAACTGCCGCTATAGGACGCCCCAAAACCACACGCTCAGATATAAAGCAGCAAGCATTGATTGAAAGTCTATCGCAGGAATTGCGCGAAGTGCTTGAGGCTATTGGTTATGACCCTGTGCCGTTTGAATTAATAGAGTCGCGCTTGGAGTACTCGTTAGATAACTTAAGCACCGCATTGATTGATCTGGAGTTAAATGGATTGCTCAGTGTTACAGGCGGTCTATATTGTCGACATTATTTATAAGTGTGTAACTTATAAATAGCTCCGCCTATAACAGATGAATAAAAGGATAATGTCTTTGGCTAAGCGCTTACCCATAATAGCTGCAATAAAGCTGATGACGATCAATCTAATCATTGGAAAATTTTTAGGAGACAGCTATGAGCTGGTTTTCAACGGCTAACAGCCGCGATGACATTATTGCCGAAGCGCCATTTTTGGCTGAGAAGTTTCACCAGTTTTATCGCAGCTTTTGGCAATTGCCGATGTTACCGGTGCAGACGCTAGAGCTTTGTCGCCTGCGTATCGCGCAGCTACATCAATGTGATACCGAGTGGCAGCGTGAAGAAATTGCGCTGGCTGCTATTTTGCGTAAAGACTTAAGCCAGTGGAATAAAAGCACTAACTATTCAGAGGCGGAACGCGCGTGTCTCGAATTTGCCGAAGTGTATACGATGGACCCACAAGCGATTAGTGATGAACAAGCGGATGCGGTTAAAGCGCATTATGGCGATGCAGGTTTGGTCGCTTTAATCGAGGCTTTAGGTATGTTTTATGGTTTGACTCGCGTCAGTCAGCTGTGGGAATTACCAGCCAATTAATCTGATCGATAGCAATGACGAATCTTGTCACAGCTAAATAAAACTCTGGAGAAAATAATGGCTAAGCCACGAGTAAGTGCACCCAGTGAGCAAACCGGAAATGTCGTTCGCGATTCCGCATTGGGTATGGTGCCGCAAACAGTTGATCCGTATTTAGCGTTTAATAAAGCGATTTGGCATCAAGGTCCGCTATCGGCAGCAGAAGTGGAAATGGCGCGCTTGCGTAACGCGCGCAAAGTTAACTGCGTATTCTGTAAGGCCGTGCGTTACGATATTGCGATCGAAGCCGGACTGGATGAATCCAAAGTCGAGCAGATTGATGATGACTTTGCCAATAGCGAGTTAAGCAACCGAGAAAAACTATTGCTCGCTTACACCGACTTTTATCTTAACGATCCCACGGGTATGTCTGCTGACTTTAAACAGCAAATGACCGATGAATTCACTGCAGAAGAAATTGTTCATCTCTCGATGGCAATTGTATTGTGTAACTGCTTTTCTCGCTGTGCGGTTTCATTGGGTGGTATGCCAGAAGATGATTTACCGCGGATGGAAATCACCGTACCTGAGTAGCACCGATCGCTATCCAATCAGTTTCGACCATTAGCATCGTATTAAAGCTCAGTTGCTTGAGTCGCTTCCCGTCAGCGTCTGACTTCCTATAAACTTGAAACCTGTCGGGCTTTTAGGTACTTTGCGCGGCTTCCCGGACAATTGTCGTTTGTTCCGTGTCTCCCGATATCGAATTGGAGGATACGATGAGCCTTCGACAAAGCTGTTCAATAGGGGGACAAAAACCATAAAGTTGTTGCATATCATGTATTTGTCAGCAGCGTACGCTTACCATTTATATAGAGAGACTCGTTATGAGTGAAACCTTCGTCGCCATTTTAATGGGCTCAGATAGCGATTTGCCACAAATGCAACCGGCAATCGATACATTAAAAAAGTTTGGTATTCCGATTGAAGTTAAAGTGACTTCAGCGCATCGCACGCCAGCTGCAACCCATAGCTTTGTTAACGATGCAGATGCTCGCGGATGCGGTGTATTTATCGCCGGCGCTGGTATGGCTGCACATTTGGCGGGTGCAGTTGCCGCCAATACCACCAAGCCGGTTATTGGCGTACCAATTAATGCCTCGCTTGATGGCCTTGATGCCTTGCTATCGACGGTACAAATGCCGGGTGGGATTCCAGTCGCAACCGTTGCTATCGGTAAAGCTGGCGCAAAAAATGCGGCTTATCTTGCTGCCCAGATACTGGCAACGGCCGATGCGGGATTGGCGGAAAAAGTGAAAGCCGAGCGCGCCGAGAATGCCAAAGCGGTTGAAGCAAAAGACGCGGCCTTGCAGGCGCAGCTGGCTAAGTAGTGAAAACCGCGGCCATGCTAGTCTCAGGTTTTCCAATCTGCACCGCCTTTGCACCATTCAGTGATAGTGTTAGGGCGGCTAGCTAATGGCTTCGATGCCTGGTCGCTGGCTGTTAACCCAAGCGGTGGCAAGTCTTTATCGTGGCCAAACAATTGCCTATCCGACTGAGGCCGTTTGGGGTTTGGGTTGTGACCCATTTAATGTGTCGGCGGTTAATCGGCTGTTAGCGATAAAAAATCGGCCGATTGAAAAGGGTTTGATTTTGGTGGCTGCAAACTTGCATCAGATTGCACCGCTGTTGTACCCGCTTAATAAAAAGCAGCGGGCACAGCTAATTGAGTCTGTTGAGGTTTCAACAGACGACAAAAATTTAGGCTTTCAAAATCAACGTGCGACTACTTGGTTAATTCCATCACAAGGACTTGTGCCGCAATGGATTACTGGTGATCACGATACCGTTGCGATAAGAATTTCACGGCATCCAGTGGTAAACGCACTGTGTTTAGCCTTTGGTGGCATGATTGTTTCAACATCAGCGAATCCGCGTAGTCTTCGCCCCGCTGTCAATCAGCTTGCTGCGCGGCGTTATTTTGGAAAACGGATTGATACCTATGTTGCGGGTACTGTCGGTTCTGCAACTCAGCCATCGATTATTCGCGACTTAACAACAGGTAGAGTATTACGTTAATCCGGTTTAGAGTATTTACATTGATGTTATTGCGCATCAATGAATACATCCAGTTATTTCCATTACCGTTATCTTGTCGAGGCAACTATTGAGCAGCATAGATAAACAGCTCGTTAAAGCGTTTTTACTGGATTTGCAAAATCAAATTTGCTCGCAGTTTGAAGCAGTTGATGGTGGCGCTACATTTATTGAAGATGCTTGGGACCGCCCACAAGGTGGCGGCGGTAAAACGCGTGTTATTACTAACGGTTCAGTTTTTGAAAAAGGCGGCGCTAACTTCTCTCATGTATTTGGTGACCAACTTCCGCCGTCAGCTTCTGCGGGGCGACCTGAATTAGCTGGAAGAAAATTTGAGGCAATGGGGGTGTCGGTGGTAATGCATCCGGACAATCCCTTTGTGCCAACATCACATGCCAACGTACGATTTTTTATTGCCGAAAAACCTGGTGAAGAACCGGTTTGGTGGTTTGGCGGCGGCTTCGATCTAACACCTTATTATGGTTTTGTTGAAGACTGCGTCAGCTGGCACAGTCATGCAAGGCAAGCTTGCGATCCCTTTGGCGAAACCGTTTACGCCGATTATAAAAAATGCTGCGATGATTATTTTTATTTAAAACACCGCCAAGAGCAGCGCGGCATAGGGGGATTGTTTTTTGATGATTTAAATCAGTGGGGCTTTGAAAAGTCTTTTGATTTTATTCAGCAGGTAGGTCATAGCTATATCGCGGCTTATTGCGACATTGTTCAGCGTCGCAAAACCATGGCCTTTACCGAGCAGCATAAAGCGTTTCAACGTTATCGACGTGGTCGCTATGTTGAATTTAACTTGGTTTTTGATCGCGGCACATTATTTGGTTTGCAGTCGGGTGGACGAAC
>CAJQQO010000092.1 GCA_905480475.1 uncultured Pseudomonadales bacterium
ATTAGTATCAATAAAAGCTGATGGTGAATCAATGGAGCGGTCTACATGCGACTCAGCCGCTAAGTTCATAATAACGTCGGGTTTAAAATCATTAATCGCTGTGGCCATCGCTTTTGTATCAGCGATATCGGCTTGCAAAAATTGATAGCGATTTTTTAACGCTGCACTGCCGTGCTCGGTGATGTCATTGAGTGAGGATAAATTACCGGCATAAGTCAGCTTATCAATATTCAGCACAGCCACAGTAGTATGGGCCATTAAATAGCGAATTAAAGCCGAACCAATAAAGCCCGCACCACCAGTAACAATGACTCTCTGCATTAAATAAACACCTTCATTAAACGCTCATTTTTAATTATTTTGCAATGGATTAACTAATGTGATGCTTTTAATAAATCATCACCATGACGCGAAACAAAGCGTTGCAAATCTTGCTTCCAGCCAATAAAACTATCAATACCCAAAGCACTTAGACGCTGGTTATGCAAAATAGAATTGCCTGGCCGCTTGGCATCAGTTGGATACTCAGCGGTAGTGCAGGGAACTAAATTATGCTTGATATTAATTAACTCAAAAAACTCGCAAGCAAATTCATACCATGAACAATAATCACTTGAAGTGGCATGAAAAACACCAAAAGCTTGTTTGCTCGCATCCAACCCAGAGGCTGTATTGTATTCAAGTACGGTCTTGATTTGTTGACTCAGTGCCAAGGTTGATGTTGGCGAGCCGTATTGATCACTGACGACTTTAAATTGCCGGTTGGGCTGGCCCAACGTTAGTTTTAGCATGGTTTTGATAAAGTTATTGCCCGCACTGCCATATAACCATGCCGTGCGGAATATGGCTAAGTCTTTGTTCATTGCGGCTTGTACATGGGTTTCTCCCAGCAGCTTTGATTCACCATAAACCGACACGGGGCCCACTGGATCCAATTCATTATACGTTTGGAACAATGGCTTATCACCGGCAAAAACATAGTCAGTAGAAATATGTAATAAACCCGCATGATTATTGGCGCACCAAGTTGCCAAGGTATTAGGCCCCCGGGCATTAACAAGAAAAGCTTGCTCGCGTTGCTGCTCAGCCTTGTCAACCGCAGTGTATGCGGCCGCATTAATAATTATGTTTGGAGCAATTTTATCTAACTGCGTCAGGCATTGATTATGGTCAGTAATATCGAGCGAATATTGCGATGACTTTATCAGTTCGCAAGCCGTTAGCGTGGCAAGCAACTCACTGCCTAACTGGCCCGAGACACCGACTAATAATATTTTTAACTGACTAATAGACATGAATTATATAAATTATCTGATTATTGACTAGCGTGTTTATTCTGCAAAATCACGCTGCACCATTCGAGAGTACAAACCATTCGCCTGCATTAGCTCCGTATGGTTACCCTGCTCAATAATACGACCATCATCCAACACCAAAATATTATCAGCATGTTCAACGGTTGAAAGACGATGAGCAATAACAATGGTGGTGCGGTTTTTCATGACCCTATCAAGCGCATCTTGCACTTTCACTTCAGACTCATTATCCAGTGCTGAGGTCGCCTCGTCCAAAATTAATATCCGCGCATCACGTAAAATAGCCCGCGCAATCGCTAAACGCTGCCGCTGACCACCAGAAAGTAATACACCGTTTTCACCCACTAGCGTTTGGTAACTGTTATCAAGTTCACGAATAAACTCATCGGCGTTGGCGGCTTTTGCAGCTTCTTCTATATCGGCTTGTGAGGCTCCCGCAATACCGTAAGAAATATTGGCGGCAATGGTATCGTTAAACAAAGTCACCTGCTGCGAGACTATGGCGATATTCTTTCTTAAAAATGCCAAGCGGTAACGCTGCAATGGCAGATTATCCAAGACAATCTCACCGCTAGAGATATCATAAAAGCGCGGCAGCGTATTGACCAAAGTTGACTTACCACCGCCTGAACGCCCTACCAATGCTAAGGTCTGCCCGGCATTGGCATGAAAACTAATATCACTTAAAACATTTTTTTCACTGCCTTCATAAGCAAAGTTAACATTGCGGAATTCGATATCACCGCTGATATCCACATCGTCAACTACACCGGTGTCGGCTTCTTTTTCCATATCAATATGTTTAAACACTTCTTCGGCGGCAACCACTGCTTGCAATAACTGCGGATGCACCGCGCTTAAACTACGAATAGGTTTGGGCAATAAAGCCGCCGCTGTAACATAGGCAATTAATTCAGCCGGATCCATCGTGCCGCGTGACAGCAAAACGATATACATCACCAAGGCCATTGCCATCACAATCATCATTTGCATCATGGGTGTGTAGACGGAGCTGACTTTGGCAAGGCGGATATTTAGCGTTTTAGTTAAATGACTCACATCAGCAAAACGTGAACGGGCATTTTTTTCACCCACCGACGACTTAACCAAACGAATACCGCCAAAAGATTCAGAGGTAACATGATTCAACTCACCAACCGATGCTTGAATACCACGACCAAACTTTTTTATCTTTTTTCCCATCCAACTAATCGCCAGCGCTAATGGCGGGCCAAGCAAAAAGAATATTAAGGTTAATGTCGAGTTTTGGTAAAAAAGATAAGTGAACAATGCAATAACGGTTAAACCCTCTCTAACCACTGTCGTTAATGCTTGCGTTGTCGCACTGGTCATTAAATTGGTGTTATAGGTAAACAGTGAAACCAAGCGACCACTTTTATTGTTATCAAAAAAGTTAATCGGTAAGGACATGATATTGCCAAACAATTCGCAGCGAATGGTATGCACAACATTGGCACTGGCCTTACTCATATAATAATTACCCAAATAACTACCTATGCCACGCATTAGGGCAATGACGATACAAGCGGTAGGAATAAGATAAAGCCCATCAACATACTCACCATCGAGTGCGCGCACAAAGGCTTCCATCAGCACAGCAAAACCCGGCTGTGATATCGCAAATAATCCAAAGCCAAAAAAAGCAATCAGAAAATACGAGGTAAAGGGTAATAGGTATTTAAATATACGACGATAGGCGTCTGACAGTTTAGCATCGTCAGAAGCGTTATTATTTGAGACTGCGGGAGCTTGATCCAAGGGGTATGGCCAACGAATTATGTTAATCAGATTAATTTAAAGAGGTGGATTTTAAAGCATCGACCCAGTAATTATTCTGAAAAACAGCCAAAATAGTGGCGAAATTAACAAAACCAGCAAAATAAGGCTGCGATAGCCCCGGTTTCTAATTTTTTTGGCCCGGCGCTGAGGACTTTCACAATAGTTGTCCCGATTGTTGAGCAGCTGTAATGCAGGGTTATCTGAACGGAAAAAGCTTAAATACTTATCTAAAGCCCTGCCCTGTAGCCGCTCCTTGCTCCAGTTGTGCAATAAAGCCAGCTCTTGCGAAACAAGCCCGCCGTTGGCGCTTTCAAATTCAAACATGGCTGCCAAGCGTTTATCGGTATCGTTTAGCGCTTGTTGATGCTTTTGCAGCTGATGCCAAACATTTAACTTACGCCACTTATTGCGCAAATATAAATCAATTCGCCGCTTGCGAACCGAGCCCGGCATTCCTAAAGCATTGCCGCCATGCTGGCGATATTGCACTAAACATTGCTTAACACTGGAAATTCGCCCAGCATAACTCGCATGATAGGCCAACCAAACATCATGCGGCACGCCTTCACGGAAAGGCAACGCCACCGCCAATAGCTCGCGGCTGATCATTAAGGTACAGCCGGGAATAAAATTGGCTAAATAAAAAAGCCTATGGTCAAAACGCTGCAATTGATCAACGCCAAAACTGCGGTGCAAATCAATTCCAAGATCGGCTCCGCTTGCATCAATTAACGCTGCATTACTGTAAACCGCTAAGGCATTGGTTTTTAACGCCTGCGCCACCAGCGTAGAAAGCTTGCTCGGTAACCAAATATCATCCTGATCGCAAAAAAATAGATATTCACCCTGACAATACGATAAACCGCGCTCAAAGTTTTTGATATAACCAACATTACTTTGATTGCTGACAACACGTAGCTGCACTGCAAAGTCTGGGTATTGCTGTTGATAGCGCTTAAGCAGCTCAAGCGTATCATCAGTAGAAACATCATCACAAACCAGCAAGTCAAAATGCGGGTAATCTTGCGCGCGCAGGGAATCAAGCTGCTCTATAAGGTAGGCGGCGCCATTGTATGTTGCCATCAAAATACTGACTTTGGGCAGGCTTGTTTCTGACATCATGATTACTGCTTACAATCCAATATGGCTTTAAACCAAATAACTACTTTATAATGCACCGAACGTTTTGCTAATGCAGACAACGTTCACAATAGCTTGCTAAATTTCACTAAACCCAACTAATCCTAAAACAAGCACTGCGATGATAAATTTCACGACTTGGCTTCAGGACCACAGCAGCAAAAAGCCGTGGCTGATTGCGGGCAAAGGCCCCAGCTTTGAAAAGCTCAATCAGCATGATAGCAATGACTATCAAATAATCACACTAAACCATGCAATACAGCATATTTCCGCGCTTATTGCCCATGTTATCGACTTTGATGTCATTACCGATGCGCAAAGCGCGATCGACAAAAACGCCCAATATCTACTAATGCCTTGGCATCCCCATATCGACAATAAAAGTGGCGCCAAAAACCTCAAACAAATCGCATTAGAAAACGACTTTATCAAACAACTAGACGATCAAAATCGTTTGCTTTGGTATAACAGCTCACATGCACAAGATCATCACCCGGATTTCCCTGTGGT
>CAJQQO010000093.1 GCA_905480475.1 uncultured Pseudomonadales bacterium
GGTCGGTAGAGATTGGTAAATTATGGAACACCCTCTTTAGTGATATGGCTAAAAAACCCTTCAATAGTAATACGGCCAAGCGTTTAATGTTTGCAAGCTTGCGGGGCTTAGCTGATGAATTAAATCCAGAAGGCAAAACCACCAAAAATGCTATAAGAAAAGAGTTAAACGCCCTGCGCGATGCACTGGTTTATTTAGTCAAACCCTAGCGAAAGAATTCCATACCACTTGCGCTCTAGAGATAAAAACAGGTTAACACTATGAAATTCTGGCAATCACTGGCCTTTGTAGAAGTCGATCAAGTTATTGAAGTCGCCAAGTTTTGCGAAGAGGCTGGTTTTCACGGCGTATCGTTTGCCGACCATTTGGTGACTACCAAAGAGCAAGTAGACGAATATTTTTTCCGTGAAGACGGCAATATTTTTTGGAATCCTAAAACTCATTGGCCAGACCCTTGGTCATTGGCCTCGGCTCTCTCACAACATTGCGAGCGATTGCATTTTTTATCGACCATTTATATTTTGCCTTTGCGCGACCCCTTTAGTGTTGCCAAAGCCGTCTCAACTGCAGCCTGCCTTTCTAACGATAGAATTACACTTGGTGTTGGTGTTGGCTGGCAAAAAGCCGAATTTGATTTGGTCGGACAGGATTTTCATACTCGCGGCAAACGCGCCGATGAGCAATTGAGTTTTATTCCACAATTAATGCGTGGTGAGATGACCGAATTTCATGGCAAGCATTATGATTTTGAACCGCTGCAAATGTCACCGGGTACTAAAAAGCCTGTCCCCATAATGGTTGGCGGCTATGCACCCGCCGCATTAAGACGCGCGGCAAACTATGATGGCTGGATGGCGACAAGTCATACTGAAGATGAAATTTATCCGCTAATAAAACAAATCCAACAAGTTCGAGCTGAAAATATCAACGTTGACGATAATGATAAAACCTTTGAAATTTGGTCCGGCGTTAAAAACCCCGATAAAGATAGCTTTCAACGCTTAGCCAATGCGGGGCTAACAATGACTAACGGCACAAACTTTCTCGATGCATCTGGTAAAGTCGTACCTAGTACGCTTGATGATAAGAAAAGAAAAATTGAAAAGTTTGCTAAAGATTTTCTTTAGACCTAGGACTAATTATTTAAGCACCCGCCCAAATGCATGGCTACCTTTTATAGTCGTTCTATGCACCATACGTTTTAACTCAGGTGGATGGCCCAATGCACAATGCATGGTGCGCCAATTATCCCACAAGACCATATCGTTAGGCTGCCATTGATGTATATAAGTAAACTCGCCAGAAGTCGCATGATCAACTAACTTATTTAGCAGCGCATCAGCTTCAGCATTTTCATTGCCTACCATCGATCTAAGATGCAAAGGGCTAACCGCCAGCGATTTTTTACCGGTTTCCGGATGCGTCCATACTAATGGGTGGGCTATATCGGGAAAGTCTGGATAAAAATTAGCTTCATTCGTTTTATTACTATTATCATCACGCTTTACATTCATACGACCAAAGCGCATATCGCAGGGATTTAAAATAAATTGAAATAAACCTTCTTTATCTTCAATTAATTTTTTGGTTTCATTATCGAGCGCCTCATAAGCCGCCGCTGTATCTATCCAACCGGTTTGCCCACCTTGTGCTGGCATATCAACCATACGCAATAGTGCGCCACGATTCGGCGTAGTGGTATATACCAAATCACTATGCCAAGGTATACGACTAACGGTTGGGACATCATCGTAATAATATAATGGCGCCGATGTTGCATCTTTATTCGCTAACCAAATTAATTCAGGATAATCTTCCAAACGAATATTTTCTATCGGGTGGACTTCCAACTCGCCAAATACACGACTTAAATTAAGCTGCCGCTCAGGCGTCGTACCTATCGATCGAAAAAGCATTATGCCAGCGCTTTGCCACGCGGTATAGAGCCTATCAGCAGTATCACTATCGATATCCTTGCTTAAATCCAAACCTAGCACTTCAACCCCAATCGTATTGGGAAGTGGTTTAATCTCTATAGTCATTAGGTTTTCCAGTTTTTAAAACAATAAGCTTAATCATTTTTTTGGCGCCAGGAGAATATTAAACGCCCCACTTGCCCTTGCCATAAGGTGCATTCCAGCAATGCGCCAAACGCCCATCAACCACTTTAAAGACCTCTATACCACATAGATTCATATTCTCATCTTTGGCAGATTTGGTTTCCCAAATCGACGTAACATAGGTATCGTCGGCATGAGTAATTATTCGATCGATATGCACACCAAAATCTTCAACACCCATTTTTACCCGCGCGATTTGCTCATCGTGCGTTAACTTAACAATCTGACCATCGACCTCATGGCGCGTAATTGGATCGGCACACAACTCTCTAACCAATTCATAATTACCTTGATTGCTAGCCTCTTCCCAGTAACGCTCTAACAATACTTGTGCTTTGGATTTTTCACTCATCAACTGACTCCGGACTTCTTTAAATTATATTATCGGTTTTAATTTATTCAGTATGCCAAACCAAAGGCTGCAAAAAGATTCAAGCAATCGATACTTGAATCGGAACCGCAGTCATAATCGGCATACGCGCGTATTTATCATTAGTATGATCCATACTTAACAATTCGGAAATCGATGCAAAACTATCACTATCCTGACCATTAGTTTTACTGCCAAAATTATGCGATGCCGAAACCACACCGCGACGCAAACCCGCGTCGGCTGACACAATGGCATTAATAGCACCATACTCCGAACGCAATACAATCGCGTCTCCGGCTTTCGCGCCTAAGGCTTCAATATCATCGGGATGCATATAAGCTGGATTATCTTTAACCGAATGCGGCAACTCATGGCACATAGAGTTATAAACATATTTATTGCGACGACAAATTAACAAGTGCTGGCGATCATCGCCTTCAGCAATAGTTTTTGCCGAAGCTAATAGATGGGCAAACTCCTCTGCCACACCCTCGGGCATTAAACGTAGCTTATCTTCCATTCCTTCAAACGCTGGCACAACCGCAACCGACGCAAACTCCTCGTACACCTTACCACCATCGTTAGATGCAATATCCGTGATAGGAATTTTAGTGGCATCAACCGGATAGATTTTCTGCATTAAACCAACAAAGTCTTGCTGATCATAATCAGCGCCAATCGAACCGCCAGCTAATGGGATTTCAAAACCTATACGCTTTGCTAACTCCGCTAAATAAATCCACTCTTCGGTAGCATCCTCAGGTGCATCAACAACTTTTTCTGCAAACTGATGAAAAGGTTTGTCAAAAATAAAATCGGCATAGCTGGTCATTTCCGGCCGCTCTAATCCATAACTAGCCGGCAATACATAATCGGCTAAATCAGTTGTATCAGTATTTCTAACATCAATAGATACCAATAAATTCAACCCGCCTAAGGCTTGAGTTATTTTTTCTCTATCGGGCAATGACATTACCGGATTACCACCAATCACGATAAGCGCTTTAATCTGGCCTTTACCGGCAGTGGTAATTTCATCGGCCAATGTAGAGCTTGGCATTTCCTGATAAACCTGACCGGCATCAGCAACACGCGAGCGACGCGTATTGGCTTGACGATTAATCAGCGGCGGCAAAAAGTCCCAAGGCACAACGGCTTCAATAGGCGGCATATTGGGCGTAAGCAGGCTTGTACTGACTTGATCACCCTCGCGATTATGCCGACCGCAAATCGTGTTAATACAACAAATCAAATGCTCGGCCAAATTTGGATGCGGCCCCATATCCGGACCAGTACCACTTGATACACAGCCGCGTTTTTGTCCTGCGAAGACATCAACCGCTTGATCAATTAGCGCGGCATCAATACCTGTGCGTTGCGCCACGTAATCCATATCGTAAGCTTGAAGCGTTTTTACAAACACTTCAAAATCATCTACATATTTATTACAAAAGTCTGCGTCGTGTAAGCCTTTATCAATAATACGTTTGATCATACCCGCTAATAGCACAGCGTCTTCACCAGGCTTAATAGGCAAATACAAATCGGCTAACTGCGCTGTTTCAGTAAAACGTGGATCAATAACAATTAATTTAAGTCCACGCTTTTTCGCTTCTTTAATAGAACCCGGCCGCCAACCCGGCGGGCCACTTAATTGATTTAAACTGGACACCACCACGTTATTGCCCATTAGCACGGCAACATCGGCACTATCAAATGAATGACTACCACCCGCCCAAATACCATGACGTCCTACCGCAATAATTTTTGCGGGCTGATCAATCGTCATTGTACTAAACATATTGTGCGAGCCAAGCCCCTCCAAGAACGCACGAAACATCGGCACGGTTGCGCCCTTAAACTGCACGCCATTGCCAGAGAATATTGCAATGGAATCTGGCCCATGCTCATCGCGAATCGCCGTTAGTTTATTGGCAATTTCATCAAGTGCTTGCGCGGGTGCGATAGGATTTAAAACACCATCAACACGCTTAGCCGTTTTTAGTAAACGATTGTCATCATCTAATAAATGCGGAAACTGTCGCCCTTTGCTGCAACTGAACCCCTGACTAAGAGGGTGGGATTTATCGGGTCGAAAAGCAACAATGCGATTATCTTCAACGTCAGCTTCGAAGCCACAAAACGCCGAACAAATGGAGCAATAGGTTTTTTTTGTTTGCATTACCGAGTGAGCCCTTTTTATATTTGAGTTAGGCGCGAATGAGCTATGAGTTTAAACAAATTGCAGGGGGAATTCGATGCTTTGGAAATTACATGACATACAACATGGTACTTCGTGATAGCGCATATAAAATTATCACAATTAGGTTCCGTTACCCCGTAAGATCAATTAGCCGTTGATGACGACTACCTTGGTCGTCCAGTCACAACAAAAAAATCTATTGCTTATTTCAAATTGGGTCGCTCAAAAATTTGTGCAGCTTTTATACCAGCACAATATCGGCTTCCCTGCTGCAACGATAACTATCAGCACCTTTGACTAGATCACCTATCGATTCAATTGATATATTAAATGACATATCTGACGTATTATTAGAATCATAACTATTTATACGCTCTAAAAGTCGTGTAAAGTATTCAATTTGCCAATTTCGGACATTGAAACTATAATACGTCAAATATGTCGTATTATATCGATTTAAGCCAATTAAGCGCCTTAAACAGCGGGTGAAGCCAACATAAAGTTAACGGTAGCACTTCAACATGATTAACAACGACCTCAAACAATTAGGCCAGAACGTCGCCGCATTGAGAATTGCCAAAAATCTCAAGCAATCAGAACTAGCCTATGAAGCCGGCGTATCAGAACGCACTCTGCAGCGCATAGAAGCGGGCGAGGTCGTTAAATCCGACGGCTTGCTGAAGATTATCACGCAATTAGGCCGGTTAGATGAACTACTCGGCGCACTCGACACCCCACAATTCTCCCCCTCTGAAATAGTTGCCAGCACCCGAGCAAAATACTCAGTCGACCATAAACCACGTAAAACCCGAGTAAGACACAACAAGCAAGCTGACAGCGGCACAAGCACTAAAAGCAAAGCCGCCATCGTATGGCCAGAAGACCAAGCATGAGTATTCACACAAACATAAACGCCGGTGAAATCACTTTATGGGGAGCCACAGTAGGCTTTGTCGCCTGGGATCCGGAGAAAAATGCGGCCGCCTTTGAATACGATCGCGGCTTCCAAGACATGGGAGTCGAGCTCGCCCCTATGATGATGCCCCTCAGCGATAAGGTTTACAGCTTTCCAAGCTTGAATAGAGAAACCTATAAAGGCCTACCCGGCATGCTGGCGGACTCACTACCCGATAAATTTGGTAACGATGTGATCAACCAATGGCTAGCAGAAACCGGCCGCACAGCTGAATCTTTTAATGGCGTAGAGCGCCTTATGTATGTTGGTACGCGCGGCATGGGCGCACTAGAGTTTCAGCCCGCCATTAATGAAAACAGCAATGATGAGCTGTCATTAAATATCGAAGAGCTGGTAGAACTATCATCAACCATACTCACGCGAAAAGAAGCCCAGCAATTCGAACTAACAGCAGACAATACGGCCAGCAACGTTAAAGGTTTAAGTAAAATTTTAGCGGTCGGCACCTCTGCTGGTGGTGCGCGCGCCAAAGCTATTATCGCTTGGAATGAAGACAGCAATCAGGTTCGCTCAGGGCAAATAGATGCCGGCGATGGTTATAGCTATTGGTTACTTAAATTTGATGGTGTCACTAATAATAAAGACAAAGAACTTGCCGACCCCAAAGGTTATGGCCGTATTGAATACGCCTACCATTTAATGGCGAGCGAGGCAGGTATTCATATGAGCGAATGCCGATTAATGAAAGAACATGGCCGGGCACACTTCATGACAAAGCGTTTTGACCGTACCGATGATGGTCAAAAGCTACATATGCAAACACTCTGCGCTCTGGGCCACCATGACTTTAACAGCCCGGGCACCACATCTTATGAGCAAGCCTTCTTAATGTGCAATCAACTGGATTTAGGAATGGCAGCGAAGGAACAGCTATTTCTACGCATGGTATTTAATGTGCTGACTTACAACCGGGACGACCATACAAAACAGATTTCGTTTTTAATGGACAAGTCTGGCCATTGGCAACTCAGTCCTGCTTACGATATGACTTACTCGTTTAATCCTAATGGTGAGTTTACTAATAGCCATCAGATGGTCATTAACCGCAAGCGTAAAGATATTAATGATGATGACTTTCTTAGCGTCGCGAAGCGTCAGGGACTGAATGCAAGTGCGGCCAAAAGGCTTATTAAAAATGTTAGGGAAGCAATCGTACGGTGGTATGACTATGCTAGCAGAGCGGGAGTGGGTGATAGAAAAACGACTATGATTGGTGAATTAATCGTAGGAAAAAAATAAAAATCGAATCACGGATGAGTTTCGTAAAACGCAGCTGAAGGGCTAAGCCTTACTTCTCTTCCATAAAAAGCGCTTGCGGCTGAACGCAGTGAAGTGTTGAAGCCACCCAGCCTCTTACTGCCGCTCTCAGCCCCATTCTCTTAGCGTCGCGATACAACTAACTCGGAACTCTGCTGACTTCGGCGATGAAACGTCCGTACGTTTATGTGCTTTTTTAGTTACTATTATTACTCGCTGTGCTCACCCTTCGGGACGCCTTTCAGGCGCGCAGCAAAAAGTGCTGTGCACATAAAAAAGTGACTGACTGTCGGGCCACCCCCGACGACTTTGAACCTAAAAAAATTCTTAATAAAAACCACAACCTTCCTCTACACTCTTTTGACAACGTAACCATTGAAAGCGCAGACTTTAAGCCTTAAGAAAGAAACCGATCCGCTTGTCCAAGCCCCTCTCTCTTCCTCTTTCTTAAAGTCGAAGAAATAATCCTATCCAACTTACGCGCTGCCATCTCATCCGTGCCATCGCGCGAATCAGAACCCGTCCTGCGACAAACACGCTGCAAATCCCAAAACACTGCCGCAGCAAACAAAGCAACAAAGCGCCGCTCAATAAAATAACGATTCGCTTTAGCCTCGGCGTTAACTTCAACAATCGGTTCAATCACTTCGTGCATCTTGATATCCAAGCGATCGTGAATACCATCATAATCACAGTTGGTCACCAAATCCTTAATACTATTTACAATACCATCGTAATCACCCAGCGCATCCAGCAACAACACATCGGTTGTCTCATCGGCCATCTGCTCGCGTGACTCAGGAATATCTTTACCCGGCAATAAATGCAAAGTCTCATCAAGAATTATCCGCAGCCGCGCTTCCGTTGGCTGCAAAATATTTTGCGTAAGCAAGCGATCAGTTTTACCCGCTGGCCGCATAATATGCATCATGATACATTCATCTTGCGTACCAAAATTACTCGACGACACCGGATAGCGCTCAAATAAATCCGCGACATAATCCGTCACGCCTAACTGGTCATGCTCAACTCTCAATATCGCAGGATGCTCTGACAATAATTCAGGATCGGGATAAACCCTACCCGACTTACTTCGCTGTCCATCTACATCAACGTCAACCGCAGCGCAGTAATCTTTTATTTCTTGTAGTAATGTAGGATCAACATTAATCACTTGATCATTGGCGTGATTAATTACCTGACCATAATGACCTAACACCAAACGACAAAAACGCGGATCAACTAATTGATAAGCCTCCGAACGTTGGCGATTCCCCAAACTCTTAATCGTTTGCTTGGCAATAATATCGGCAGTAGGTGTTACCAAAGGCACAAAACCCAAACGGGTTTGAATACTGGTAAGCTCTTCCTCAAACAATTCCAATGCTTCGTCAAGCTCTACACCAAACATGGTGCAAATATTGGCCTGCAAATCCTTAACAATAAAGGGAATGGCGCCACCGGGAATACCCAAACCGACTAATTTCTTTAGTGTCGCCAAAGCAATAGCCGTGTCTTTGCGCAAACGCGCGCGCTCAGCAAAAATCTTGCCTAAGGTTTGTTTAAGCTCCGCAATAGCAGCAGTGTTAGTTTCAACAACACCTGCTAGATAACATAGATTTTCAATATCATTATGCGATGCACCGCCAGCCAGCGGCTCTACAGCGACTTCAATACCATCAACACCCGATTGAATCGCAACTGTCTGCACGGCTAATGAGCGCGCCTCGTCGGTACTATGGCAATGTAGAAAAACCGGTAAATCCAATTGTTTTAATGCAGGAATCAGTTGCCGCGCCAGTGCCGGTGTTAACTGGCCGCTCATATCTTTAATACAAAGTGAATCGAGTTGACCACCAGCACCGCTAGCAATCGCAATTAATTTTTTTGCATAGTTAAGGTAATAGCTAGTGCTATAACAGGCATCGTCTTCACCGCTGGCGGGCTGAACATACGACAAAGCCGCTTGAATATGTATCCGCTTTTGCAACGGCGTTTCATTACTTTCAATAGCTTGCGCATTTAGCTTAGCTGCTTCGATATCACGCTCAACCATATAAGCAATCGATACCCGCAAATTCTCAGGGTCATTTAATGCATCAAAATTGCGAACTATAACTGTTTTGTTTTTATCAGCATCACCACCAGCATCAATTAATAAATCGATATTATTTTTTTGGATATCAACATCGTAGTGCTGAAAACCTAATTGATTAGCGCCACGCAATAATACTTGTAACGGCAAACAGCCATTGTTTTGATCAATAATTTGCTTGGCGTTTCGAATAATTTGATAAGGGTTAACACCACTCTCTAAAGCGATTTGATAACTTTGCCCGCCACCAATTTCCAAACTGCTAAAGCCCGTTGCCATTGCCTGTTGAACTAATGTCGCAAGATCGGCGGTTTCAAAAGTCCACACACCGGTGGATTGCATCATGTCGCGCAATACCCAGCCCAACTTTACTGAAGCAGGCTGTTTAAATTTGGATAGATCAGCGGATGAAGTTTGCGCTTTACTCACGGTGGTTTTGTCGCCTCGATAGTTAATAAAAATACGTTTAGTGAAAATGGTATTAAATAGAAATAGTGAATCGTTAAAAAATAATTGATTGTCAGTTATAGCTTAATGACCAGCACTTCGGCATCCAAGCTTACGACAGCTAAGTCTTCAGCTGTAAGCCCCCGTTTAGCGCTATAACTAATGCCAAACTGCTTGGCTAACACAGGCATACGCTGGAAGGTTTGATTAATCGCGTCTTCAAAAAACTGACTCTGCTTATCAAGCAATGCGCCAAGGCCCGACCATAATTCACCACCAAGCGTAATGTCGACGGGCACTTCTGTTTTATAGTTTCTCCACCAGTTTTTACGACGGGATTTAGAGACTAAAACCACACATTGCTCGGCGCCGCCAGCTAATTTCTGGTACTGATAACCCACTGGGATTGTATAAGGCTTACCACTCTTCACCCCTACCACATGAACAAGCATTAGGCCGCGACTGAGCAAGCCATGGAGTCGCGACTGAAGCAAACGCACAACCAGAGGGTTAAGCTTGGTCATTATGCTATCAATATCCATCAGTCTCTTCTACTTAATTGTGTCGACAGTATAATGACATGATATTTACAAAAACATCAAACTTACAAAAGCACTATGGCTGTTTATGGTTGATATAGATCCTTTCGGTATTGCTCGGCTACATCGCTCCAAAGAAATCGTTGCTTGGCCGCTGCGTTGGCAATACGCGACCAGGTTTTGGGTTTCTCTTCCCAAACGCTTTTAGCTTGCAACAAACATTGAATCATATTTTCTGCCTGACCCAATAAGTTATTACCACTAAATACAAAACCGGTTTTATTATCCATTACCGTATCGCTTAAGCCACCGACTTTATGCACCAAACAAGGTTGAGCTGCGCGCATAGCTAACATCTGACTAATACCGCACGGTTCAAACGAACTGGGCATTAAAAACAAATCACCGGTTGAATAAAGGTATTGCGATAATTTTTCGGAATAACCTTTAAGAAAAATAAAATTCTGCCGTCTGCTGGCAACTTCAGTTAAAAAATGCTCTAAACCAGAGTCACCACTGCCAAGCATAATAAATAATCCGTCGGCACCAATAGAATCGATAATATGATCCAAGGCCGTTGCGCCATCGTTCATGATTTGCGTTAACAATAAAACCTTTTGGTCAGTTATACGACCTACAGATGTAACTATAAAAGGTTTACTATCAGTATCCGCCGCAAGAATTTCCAAACAATGATTAATACGCGTATGAGCAATTAAATGCGCGCTATCTACCTGAGGTTTTTTACCTATCCATTGCATTTGTTCAATTTCGCAATGCAATAATAGCTCTATTGCACCAAACGCCGCGACCTCTTGATCAGAATACTCACAGCCATTGAGTACGCCATGCAAGCGACCGTCATTGGCCGCGTTTTGCAAGTCCTGCTCTAAACCTTCACCACCAAAATAGCCTTGCTGATAATTACTCGGCTGCAAAATCTCTTTTGCATAATTTGGTGATACCGCATGGACCTTATCGCTAAGGTTAATCCCTGCACGCATTGGATTAATACAATGCGGCACGCCCGGATCACAAATAACACTGGTATCAAATTCCAAATTGGGAAACCACGCGCGCAACGATGAATCATCGTCGGAAAAAGGTCTAACACCCTGCAAGGCCAAATTGTGAATGGTGTAAACGGTGTGAAGTTCTTTAAGCGCTTTAAATTCAGGGTCAAAGGCGCGTAGTACCGCGACCATTGCGGCGTGCCAATCGTGCAAATGCAAAACATCAAGCTTGCCAAATAGTTTGTTTTTAATAGCCATCGCTACAGCAGCGCTAAACAATGCAAATTTGCTGGCATCGCTGGCAAAAGGACGATCCGCACCGTCATCACAATAGATTTTACCCGCGCCACCTACGGCAAATAAAGGATGCTCAAACGCCCATAAACACACATTATTGCAAGGCGTTTTTGCCACGACCTGATAAATATCAACGGTATGTGGATGACCGGCAAACATAACGTCAACCGCATTGACTTTTTTGGCGCCAGCTTGGGTTGAGAACAACTGGTAACCCGGCGTAACAACATCCAACTGATGTCCCGCTTCAGCTAAAGCCACCGGGATAGAACGCACCACATCGCCAATACCACCGACTTTACCGCCGGG
>CAJQQO010000094.1 GCA_905480475.1 uncultured Pseudomonadales bacterium
ATTTTATTGTTGCCAAAAAATATGGCATTGAAACAATCAATTTAGTCGGCGACAACGGGGTTTATAACGAAAACACTGAGCTGTTTGCCGGTCAACACGTTTATAAAGTTGATGAACCCATTGTCGAACTGTTAAAAGAGCGCAAGGTTTTATGTGCGGTGGAGCAAATCCGTCATAGCTACCCTCATTGCTGGCGAACTAAAACGCCGCTGATATATCGCGCCACGCCGCAATGGTTTATCGGCATGTCTGAAAAAGGTTTATTGGACTCGGTGAAAACCGCAGTGGATACCGTGCAGTGGATACCCGATTGGGGGCGTGCACGTATCGATGGTATGTTAGCGACCAGTCCTGACTGGTGTATTTCACGGCAGCGAACGTGGGGCGTGCCGATTACTTTATTTGTCCATAAGCTTACTCAAGAGCTGCACCCCGATACGGTTGCATTAATTGAACAAGTGGCCAATCGTATTGAACAAGAGGGAATCGATGCATGGTTTGATCTTGATCCCGCGGAATTACTCGGTGATGAAGCCGATCAGTACAGCAAGGTGAGTGATACGCTAGATGTTTGGTTTGACTCGGGTGTTACGCATTATTCGGTATTAGGAAGTACCGAGGGTTTACATTATCCCGCCGACCTTTATTTGGAAGGTTCGGATCAACATCGCGGTTGGTTCCAATCGTCATTAAAAACCGCTATCGCGATGAATGGTACTGCCCCGTATAAGTCCGTGTTGACCCATGGTTTTGTCGTTGATGCTGAAGGCAAAAAAATGTCCAAGTCGCTAGGTAATATTGTTGCGCCGCAAACAGTAATGAATGAGCTGGGTGCTGATGTTTTAAGGCTATGGGTTGCGGCTACCGATTTTAGTAGTGAGATGAGTGTTTCGGATGAAATATTAAAACGCGTTTCCGATTCTTATCGTCGTATCCGCAATACGGCAAGATTTTTATTATCTAATCTCGAAGGTTTTGATCCTGCGACTGACTTATTAGCTAACGATCAATTACTGTTGCTTGATCGTTGGGCGATTACTCGCGCCGCACAATTGCAAAATGAAATTCTTGAGGCTTATAACGATTATCAATTACATACTATTTATCAGAAGTTGCATAATTTTTGTGTGGTTGATTTAAGTAGTATTTATTTGGATGTTATTAAAGATCGTCAGTACACCACTCAGGAAAATAGTGTTGCCCGACGTTCAGCGCAAACAGCGCTTTATCATATTGTTGAAGCTTTTACCCGTTGGATAGCGCCTATTTTAAGTTTTACGGCCGATGAATTAAATGAGTTTATTCCTGGTGAGCGCAGCGAAAATATTTTTGTTGAAGAAGTTTATACTGGAGTAGTTGAGCTTTTAGATACCGGTAAAGGTGAAGATGTTTTGATGGCTAAGCTCTGTGAAGTAAAAGCCGCGGTGAATAAAGCGATTGAGGGGCAGCGCGAACTGGGAAATATTGGTGGCTCGCTAGAATCTGAAATTACTCTTTATGCAGATAAGGCCTTGGCTGATCAGCTAAACAGTATTGAAGACGAATTGCGTTTTGTTTTGATTTCATCTTCGGCAAAAGTGATTGCTGATCAAACCGCACCAGACAATGCGATTGCCACTGAGCTAGAGGGTTTGCAGTTGGTGATTGAAAAAAGCGAACACGAAAAATGTGTGCGTTGCTGGCATCATCTCCCTGAGGTTGGCAGTATTGCTGTACACCCTGAGCTTTGCCAGCGTTGTGTTGATAACATTGATGGTGACGGTGAAATCCGGCGGTATGCGTAATGATAAGTTCGGCAGGTAGTGATAGCAGTTCCGTTAAGATGACAGATTCGCTTGCAAAGCCAAAGTTTCTATTTTGGTATGGTCTTGCTATCGCGTTAATTATTGCCGATCAACTAAGCAAGTATTGGGTGCAAGCCTCTTTTTTTGAAGGGGAAAGAATTAACCTGTTACCCATATTGGATTTCACTTTGGTTTATAACGAAGGTGCCGCGTGGAGTTTTTTAAGTGATGCCGGCGGTTGGCAGCGTTGGTTGTTTACCGCAGTTTCATCGGTTGTTAGTGTTGTATTAGTCGTTTGGATTTATCGTCTTGAACGATCGCAGTTATTATTACTAATAGCACTCACATTTATACTGGGTGGAGCGGTAGGTAACTTAATCGATCGCGTTATTTTAGGCAAAGTCGTGGATTTCGTGCTGTTTTATTATGACGGCCGGTATTTTCCTGCGTTTAATGTTGCTGATAGTGCAATTACTGTAGGCGCAATATTTATGTTGGCTGATGTGTTTTTTGGCCCGCAGCAAGAGCAGCCTGAAGAAACAACCACAGGATAACAATGCGAGATAAAAACGTGTCGGCTAACGAAGCTAAAGTCATAGATTCAAAAAGCACGGTGACATTCCATTTCTCACTTAAGCTGCAAAGCGGTGAACTTGTTGATTCAAACTTTGATAGCAAGCCTGCCACTTTTACGATGGGTGATGGTAATTTGCTAGAAGGTTTTGAGCAGAGCCTCTTAGGCTTAAGAGAAGGGCAGCAGAGCAGTATTGTTATCGCGGCGGAATCGGCGTTTGGTATTGCCAACCCTGATAATATTCAGTGTTTTAAGCGTAGAGAAATCGAACCGTTACTAACTGATAATAAAGACTCAATATTAGTGCCGGGCTTGGTGCTAAGTTTTGCCGACGCAGCTAAAGCCGAGCTGGCAGGTGTAGTTGATCGACTTGACGGTGATAAGGTCTATATCAATTTTAATCACCCGCTAGCTGGTAAGGATATTATTTTTGATATTCATATCCTCGAGATTTTAGCGGCAACGGACAAGTCGAATGTTTGAGATAAAATTAAAGTCAGTGTTGATGAAGTTAAAAATGAGGCGTACTTTTGAGCAATAAACTTTCTGCGCAACTTATGTTAGCTAATCCTCGTGGCTTTTGTGCCGGGGTTGATCGCGCAATCGATATTGTTAATCGGGCGTTAGATGTTTTTGGCGCGCCGATCTATGTCCGGCATGAGGTGGTGCACAATAAATTTGTGGTCGAAAGTTTACGCGAGCGCGGCGCGGTGTTTGTTGATGAGTTATCAGAAGTGCCCGATGATGTGATCGTGATATTTAGTGCTCATGGTGTTTCACAAGCCGTTCGCAAAGAAGCCGAGAAGCGCGGGCTTAAGGTATTTGACGCGACTTGCCCCTTAGTGACCAAAGTTCATATGGAAGTTGTGCGCCATAGCCGTGAAGGGCAGGAATGTATTCTTATTGGGCATCATGGTCATCCTGAAGTTGAAGGCACTATGGGGCAATACGACAGTGCTAATGGTGGCGATATCTACTTGGTTGAGACCGAAGCCGACGTTGAAAAACTGACTATTCGCAATGATCAGGCCTTGTTTTATGTCACTCAAACAACACTCTCAATGGATGATACTGCCAGAGTCATTGATAGCCTACGAGTCAAATTTCCCGCTATTCATGGCCCTAAAAAGGATGATATTTGTTATGCCACGCAAAATCGCCAAGACGCAGTGCGCAGTTTGGCTGAGAAGTGTGACCTATTATTAGTGGTAGGCTCGCCAAATAGCTCCAATTCCAATCGTTTGCGTGAGCTTGCTGAGCGTACGGGTACAGACGCCTATCTTATTGATAGTGAAGACGATATACAGCTGGACTGGCTAGCGGGCAAATCGGCGGTGGGAATAACCGCAGGAGCGTCTGCACCGGAGATTTTGGTCCAAAAAGTCGTCGATTATCTACAGTCATTGGGGGCGAACCCTCCGGCTGAGCAAGTGGGCATCCCTGAGAACATCACCTTTTCAATGCCTAAAGAGTTACGCATCCTGCCCAATTAGGCGGTTACTCCACGTACAAATAAGCATTCCCCTCCTCTGTAACTTCGTTTATCGGTGAAATTCCACCGTTTAGCCTGTATTTTCTGGCGGAACCGGCATATCTAACCAACAATTGGTAGGTAGCGTAAATAAAGTTCATTAGGGCTTATTTCAAGCGCCAATTATTTGTTAACTCACTTGAGTATCAATATTAATGTCGAGATTACACAGACAAACGGGTATGACCTTGCTAGAGCTAATGATTGTCATCGGAATAGCGGGTGTTCTTTCGGCGATCGCCGTGCCCAGCTTTCAAAATATGATTAAGAGCAATACGGTTGGCACTTATCGAGATACCTTGGCGAGTGATATAAAGATGGCGCGCAACGAAGCCGTTAATACCCAATCGCCAGTGACAATTTGCGCAAGTAACGATCAAGCCGCCTGTGGTGGTACTTGGTCTGATGGTTGGATTGTTTTTGTTGATGACGATGCTTCGGGAGCCAGAAACCCTGCGACCGAACGACTGGTTAATACCAACGAAGGTAATGACAATATCGCAATTGGTAATGGTGCTGGCACACTTTCAGTTACCTTTAGTGCGCTTGGATTAAATACAGGTAACGCAGCTACATTTGGTATTTGCGATGTGGACTCGGCTGAGGGTATTGATGGCCGTTCCATTTTATTAACCGCCACCGGTTCGTTAACTTACTCAAAGCTTGCATCCGATGCTAGCTGTCCAAGCCCGTAGTGAGGAATTGATTTTTGAATACGATATCTATATTAAAAAATTCGGCCGATATGCAATCGCCTATTGAGCGCGTTGTTCAGCCTCGATCAGTTATCCAGAGCCGATCGACTTCGACTGACCGCGCCGTGGAAAAACCTAACAGTCGCAAAAAAATGCTTGCTCAAGGTTTTACGCTTATCGAAGTGATGGTTTCGATATTTGTTCTAACGGTTGGGATTTTGGGTATGGCAGGTATGCAAGCGGTTAGCGTAAGAGAATCGCAAAACACCTATTTCCGTATGCAGGCTGATATGTTAGCTGCCGATATGGCTGATCGCATGCGCGCCAATCGTGAAGATGCCGCCGATGCTGCTTCAGTAAATTATGTATCCGACGGCACAGCAAATGCTGCGACCGATTGTTTAGGTACTGTAGCCAATTGCAGCGCTGCTCAATTGGCAGGGTATGACGTGTCGCAATGGCTTGCTCAGATAGATAATTCCAGTATTCCCGGCGGTGTTGGCACAATTTCCCGCAATGCAGGTACATCACAATATACGATTCAGGTTTTTTGGGATGAGGATCGTAATGGTTCGGTAGCAACGGTTGCGAACTGTGTGGCTACTGCCGCTGATGGATGTATTAGATTAGTTATAGAAATTTAAGCGCGAGTTAAGATTTTATGGTTTCCGTTATGCAAACAAAAAATACAGGCTTTTCTTTAATAGAGCTATTGATCGCGATGGGCTTAGGCATATTTATGCTCGCTGGTATTATCCAAGTGACGATTGGCAGTAAGCAAGCCTTTGAAGTTATTCATGCGCAAGCCGCCTCACAGGAAGCCGGTCGTTTTGGTATGAGTTTTATTGGCCGCACCACTCGTGAAGCGGGTTATATCAATCCCGGTGATATCAACACTGTTGATGGTGATGAGTATGCTGCCGACTTGGTTAATTTGGTATCCAATAATACTTATTGGGCTGCACAAGATGATTTTACCGAAGGCGCAATTGTGGTTGGGGCAGATTCAACAAACACTGCCTTAACCGATGCTGATGCTGCACTCGATAGCTTTAGCTTTCGCATGGAAGGTGATGCCAATAACCCTATGCTGGATTGCGCTGGCGCGGTTATCGACTCAAATGCCGGTAACTTTACCCGAATGAGTTATTACGTTGATACTAATAATCAGTTGCGCTGTGCTGTCTCTGGCCCTAGTGGCGACACCTCTGTCGTTTTGGTTTCCGGTGTTGAAGATCTACAAGTGTTGTACGGTGTTGGTAATGCCTCAACGACTAAGCGGGTGTTACGCTATCTGACTGCAACGCAAATGACTAGCACTGATTGGCCTTATGTCGTCACGGTGCGTTTAGGCATGCTCACCCGTTCCGATAATACGCCATTAGATACTACCGGCAAGTCATATACCTTATTAGATAAAACCATTGATGCAACGGCGACTGCCGATGGCCGCGCGCGTCAAGTGTTTACCCAAACTATTGCTTTACGTAGTCAGCTTTAAGTTAGCTGTTACTGCTGATTACCCTTTAAATTTAGAGGCTAGAACATTGTCAAATTTTACAGTCGTTAATTATAGAAAGTCCGAGCATGGCGCGGTATTAGTTGTCGCTTTGGTTATGTTGCTAGTGCTAACACTTATTGGTGTTTCTGGTATGGGCTCGGTGACTATGGAAGAAAAAATGGTATCGAATATGCAAAATGCCACTAAGTCTTTTCAGGGTGCAGAGGCGGTTTTAAACGAGTGCGAAGGTTTTCTTCGTGAAGAAGAAACAGTTGATCTTGTTCAAACAACTAAAACAACGAATTTGGATGATTTGAAAAATCAATCCCATAGAGTTATTTCAATTGGCGCATTTCCTACGGGTTGGTGGGAGGACGAAAGCTTTTGGGAAGATTATGGTAGCCCTTCGGTGATCGCATCGATAGCAAAAACGACTGATAACCCTGATGGTGTTGCTTCCGCGCCGCGTTGTTTTACTGAATATATTGGTAATGGCAGTAGTTCATTGGACACTGATGGTGCTTTGTATCCTGGTGCCAACTCTCCCGATGCAAAATTAGTCTATCGGGTTACGGCGTTTTCTTATGGTGCCAACGCTAAAAGTCAGTCGGTTGTTGAGAGTTTGTTTATCAAACACTAGTTAAGCGGAACAGTTAACGTTTTATTGGTTTAGTTTTATTTACAGTGTTTATTCCAGTAATTAATTTGTAATTACAATGAGTGCAGAGAAAGTGGTGAAAACGATGAGATATTTTATTCAGGCCTATAGCCGAAAATTAAAACAAGCCAGTGCTTTGCTAGCCTTTAATTTTCTGCTTTGCCTTCAAGCGAATGCGGCAATGTTAAATCTAAATGATTTGCCACTATTTGTTTCTACCAGTGTGCCACCGAATATCGTTGTCTCTATGGATGACTCTGGCAGTATGGCTTGGGGCTTTATGCCCGACTCAACTGGTGGTGATTGGCGTGAGCTTTATTATCGTTCTGCATATCATAATAAAGTTTACTATGATCCAACGGTAACTTATGTACCACCTAGCGATTCACTTGGAGTTCAACTGGCTGATGCCGATTATAACGATGCAATACGTGGTTATTATTATGTGACAGCTAACCAATCCCGATTTAATTTGGCAACCGACTTTGTAGCCACCTACGATCATAGGCATAACGATAGTACGCCAGATTTATTAGGTTTAGACGAGGCGGGAACTGGCTGTGGAACTGGTGCGGGTGAGCCCTGTGATCCTCAATCCGCCTATTATTATAATTTTGATGCCAGTTTAGTTGGCTGTACTGCGACGGTTGCAGATCAAGCTACTGATGATGCTTGTTATACCAAAGTTGTTATCGAAGCTGATAGTTATACAGGGGCAGATAGCACAAATAGACATAGTCGAACTTTAGCCGAGGAGCGAACAAACTTTGCTAACTGGTATCAGTTTTATTCTATTCGTGGTGACGCAGGTAAAACCGCTTTAACACGAGCATTTGTGCCGGGTTCGGTCAGTGCTTCGGTACGTCTTGGACGGCAGGCACTTAATAGTGATACCGCTGTTGCATCAGGAGCCTCGTCAACTCATGTGTCCGCACTTGATGCGACTGAACGTGCTGATTTTTATGATTGGATTAGTGATGTGCGAACGAGCGGGGGCACACCACTTCGTGCAGCGGCTGTGCGAGCGGGTAATTATTTTACCAATACTAACGCTTATAGAGACACGCCATCTAACTCTGGTTCGGACGCAGTGTCATGTCGTTTGAATACGCATATTATGTTAACCGATGGCTTCTACAATGGCGCTTTTACCAATCCGACCGGTTTTTTCCGCGACGAAGATACCGGTAAGAATTTAGGTGACGGCACTACAGCGTATAACCCTAATACACCGAATCAAGAAATTTATCCCAATGCCAATAGCGATAGTTCCTTAGCCGATTTAATGTGGCACTACTGGGCAACCGACTTAGAGACTAATTTAACCAATAATATAGATCCGTATTACACCGAAGAGATTGTTGGTGCCGTTACTGATGAGCAGTACTGGAATCCTGCAAATGATCCAGCTAATTGGCAGCATATGGTTAGTTATATGGTGTCCTTTGGTTTAACAGGTAATGTGCCGTTTTCCGAAACGGTATACCAAAGCTTGTTGGATGGCACTGATTACACGGCTAATGATGGCAGCACGCAAAACGGTTGGCCGGGAATAGGCAATGATAGTGGTAAAGCCGATGACTTTTATCATGCGGGTATCAATGGTCGTGGTGGTTTCTTTAACGCGACCGACCCAAATGAATTGGTTGTCGCGTTTAAATCTATTACCGAACGTATCGCGGCGCGAGAATCAACAGCATCGACGGTTGTTGCAAACAGTGGTCGAATTTCGTCGGGTAATCTGGTTTATCTGGCGTCGTTTGATACTGAAAAGTGGATAGGGCAGCTACAAGCGTTCGAGGTGTCAGATGGTTCAGGTTATGATCCGTCAGTATCGACTTCGCCAGCAACGTGTAATGACCGACCTTTTGGTGAACTGTGTTCTGAAGTATGGGATGCGGCCAGCGAAAATACGGTTGTTACCTTGCCGCACGCAACACGCAAAATATATACCTATGACGATACCGTTGTTTCTGGAAATGCTGTTGGTGGTATCGATTTTATATGGGGCAGCCTAAACCCTACGCAGCAAGGCTTTTTAAGAGATATTGATAACGATGCCACTGGCGAAGCGCGAGTTAACTATATTCGCGGTGACGCTTCATTGGAAACAGATAATAACGGTAACTTTAGATCGCGTCGCGGTTTAACTGGTAGTAACGATGACACACGCGTGGGACCTATTGTGCATTCCTCGCCAGTTTATGTGGGTAATGGTTTTGACTCAAACGGCTTTAGAGAATATGCCTTTGATGATGCTTTGGAGTCAAAGTCTTATACCGCATTTCTTTCGTCAATCTCGAGTCGTGACCCCATTATTTATGCCGGAGGCAACGATGGAATGTTACATGCCTACGATGCTGATCGATCGGGTGGCGAAGAGATATTTGCCTATATTCCTAATGCGGTTATTGAAAACCTGCATGAATTAACCCAGACCACATTTTCGGCGGGCGCTTATGTCGATGGTCAGATATCAGCGTTAGATGTATTTTTTAACAACAACTGGCACTCGGTATTGGTAGGTGGACTTCGTACCGGTGGTAAAGGGTTTTATGCGCTTGACGTAACTGACCCAACTGACGCTGCAAGCGATATTGCAATGTGGGAATTTACCGATGCCGATGATGCCGATATGGGTAACAGTTTTGGTAAGCCGCAATTGGTTAGACTCAATAATGATCAATGGGCGGTGATTGTTTCTAATGGTTACAATTCATCAACTGAAAAAGCCGTGCTGTTTGTATTAAGTGTTGAAGACGGCAGTATTATTAAAAAGTTTGAGGTCGATACGGCGGGTAGCAATGGTTTATCTGCTCCTGTAGCGGTATCGGTTGATCGTGATTTTAATGTCGATTACGTTTATGCCGGTGACTTAAAAGGAAATATGTGGAAGTTTGATTTGAGTTCATCTGCCAAAGCAGATTGGGACCACGTTAACTTATTTAGAACTGACTCTAATCAACCTATTACCGGTTCAGTGACAGTAGGTAATCACCCCGAAAATAGAGATGGTCGTATTGTTTACTTTGGTACGGGTAAGTATTTGGAACAGTCCGATTTAACTGCTAGCGGCACGCAGTACTTCTATGCGATTTTAGATGACGATAGCTGTTCTGGTACAACCGGCTGTGTTTCTTCATCGTCTTTAGTTTCGCAAACGGTAGAGGGGGCGTCCATCAATGGTCGAACTATCACTGATAACGCAATTGATTGGGCCACGCAAAAAGGTTGGAGATTACCGTTAGGCTCTATTTCCGGCGTGGCTGAGAGAGTGGTGGGGAGGCCTGCTTTAAACGGCGCTTTACTGGTATTCAATACCATTATTCCCGAGAACGGTCGCTGTAATTCTGGCGGTGAAACCTTTACCTTTGTGCTCGATAGAAATAATGGCGGTGCGTTTGATGCGCCAACCATTGATTACAATGGAGATGGTATGGTTGATCAATCGGATAAAAAAGCGGGTAGCGTTGTTGTCGCTATGCAGCCTGAGCCGCCTAAAGGTTCAAGCAATGACCCTGCGCCTGACTTGGTAGTATTAAGTAGCGCCGATGGCTCTAAAAAATGTATTAACGTTGCGGGTCAATGTATGGAGTTAAACAGTGCTCAACAATCGGGCCGTGTGCGATGGCGTCAACTTAAGTAGATTGGCTGCCTAATTATTAATGCTGTTGCAATATCGCGCTGTCGATTATTACAGTCGCTGCTTTTGAGGTGAGGAATATGATGAGTAAACTTATGAAAAAACGATTGATTAATGTATTAGCCACATTGGTTATGCTTTTTAGCTATGTTGCTAATGCCGAAACGACAGAAGTTGTAGCGAAGATAGTCAAAGTCGATATTGAACAATCGCAAATAACACTTGCGTCCAAACGCTATAATGAAATGCCCTATAAAGCGGCATTTGATATTCGTATTAGCTTGGAAAATGGAGAAACAGCTGGGGTTGCCAATTTGCGTAAAGGTGATTTGGTTACTGCAGTGGTTGATAGTGGTAGTTCGGTTGTCCATGTTATCGATGTGCTTAAATAGAACTACTTAGCTAAAAGTATCTAAATAGAAACCTACTCTGTATTTTAAATAGTTTTTGCCAGTAGAAGGAAAGTGCCATGCGTGGTTTTAGTCTTGTTGAATTAATGATTGTGGTTGCCATTGTGGCAATCCTTGCAGCGATTGCTGTGCCTAGCTATCAAAATCAGGTGAGGGATGCGCGTAGAGCTGATGCCGTTTCAGTATTGCTACAGTCGCGGCAATTATTAGAGCGTTACTATTCAAAAAACTATTCCTATGCTGATGTACCTGCCGGAACGGTTGCAACAAAATCACCTAATGATGCCGGCACCGATACTTATTATTCAATTGCACTGGCTTCGGGCGCAACAAACTTCACGCTTACTGCTACACCACAAGGAGGGCAGGTTGGTGATCCTTGTGGTGCTCTGACGATTAATCAGGCGGGGGTAAAGACTAGTGTTCTGTCATTAGATTTGTGTTGGAGGTAAGCTGTCGTAAACGCTGCCAAGCATTTAATTAAAATCTAATATGGATAAACTACTCACCACATTCCGGCGCCGATCCATCAATATCCTCAACAATACCGTCTCGATCACGATCTTTATAAACCCTAGTTCGTCCTTGACGATTAATCACTAACGCACGTGCTAATGTCATATCGCTACTCTTAGCGCATAAATGAAAGCGGCCAAACTGCCGAGCCATACCATTGGGTGAGAAGCGTAAATAATTTTTACCTCCCGATGCGCGCCAGCTAATCGTATTGTTCTTGGGTGCAAAGTGGATCACCTCACTTAGCTCTTCCTTATCGTCAATTAAACCATTATTGTTCTTATCGATAAAAATCATTAAGCCATTTTCCCATTGACCACCGCAGCTGCCATCGGCATAGGGGCATAAAGAAACGATTTCCCTGCTAGAGATAGCGGTTGTTCTTGTTAAGCTGATTGCGCGTTGTAGTTGTGCGATATAGGTATCGGCTTGTTGTTTTTGCCAGAACTTACTTAGGTCCGGGGCTGCTATGGCGATCAAAATACTTGCGATTGTCATCGTTAGCAGGAGCTCAATTAAGCTAAAGCCGTATGCCGCATTGCTCGGTCTTGATTGTTGAAAGCAATTGACTAAAAGTGAATGGATTGTTGTAGCTGGGGATAAAAAAGGACTTACTAGTTTTTGGGCGGTTGGTATTAGGGTTCGCGAGATTGTCATAAGAGTGCACCTCCATATGCATTGGTATTTGACACCGCACTATCCTTAGTGCGTTTCGCTATCTTACTTTTTTGCTCTTAGCCGTTCAAGAGTATTGTCGGGTTTATTCTTCTAAACCGAGTTTTTTCATCCTGTAGCGTAGCGAGCGAAAACTAATGCCTAATTGTTTAGCCGCTTCAGTTTTATTCCAGCGACATTTTTCCATCGCGATCATGATTTCTTTTTTCTCGATACTTTCCAGATGTTCGTCGAGTGAAATATCTGATGATCGGCTTGGAAGCGCTTGATCTTCAACGCTAGGCTGGGTTGATGCAAACGTATGACTGTCGTGCGCTTCTTTTTTAGCTTGAATGTTGCTTGGCTTAATTTGTAAGTCATTAACATCAATATAATTGGGGTCGCCAAGTGCAAGCGTCCGTTCCAGCGTATTTTCCAGCTCGCGAATATTACCCGGAAACGAGTGCGATTGGAGTTTTTCAATAGCAGCATCACTAATATCTACAACATTTGTACTTTGCCGTTCTGCTAGTCGCTCAAGTATTTGCCTGGTGATAGCCAAAATATCTTCGCTACGGTCTCGTAGGCTTGGTACATTTAATTCAATAACATTAATACGATAAAATAAATCGCTGCGGAATAAACCGTCGTCTACTAGCGCAGCAAGGTTTTTGTGCGTTGCACTAAGTATCCTAACGTCGATGTTGATTTCCTTATTGTGTCCCACCGGACGAATAGCTTTTTCCTGAATGGCGCGGAGTAATTTAACCTGCATAGCTAACGGTAAGTCGGCCACTTCATCGAGCAGCAGCGTGCCACCGTTGGCTGCTTGAAATAGACCAATCTTGTCTTCGTTGGCACCGGTAAAGCTACCTTTTTTGTGACCAAAAAATTCGCTTTCAACCAGCTCCGATGGAATAGCACCGCAGTTTACGGCAATAAATGGTTGGCCTTTTCGAGTGCCATGCTCATGTATTTGTCTGGCGACCACTTCTTTACCCGTGCCTGATTCTCCTTGAATAAATACCGGCGCCTGGCTTCGTGCGACGCGCAAAATAAGTTCTCGTAAAGCATGGGCGATATCGGAATTGCCAGCCAGCTTGCGCGATATTGAGTCGAGATCACTTTTTTGATGCTGGGGTTCCAGTTTTAACGCCGCATCAATCAGTTTTTTCAGCTGACCTAAATCGATGGGTTTAGTCAAGAAGTCGAACGCACCATACTTTAACGCAGCGATTGCAGTGTCCATATTGCCATGCGCGGTAATCATCGCAATAGGGATGGACGGGGTATGCTCTTGCATATATTGAATAAGCTCTAAGCCATTGCCGTCTGGTAGCCGCATGTCGGTAAGGCAAAGTGCGTATTTTTTTTGCGCCAATAGTTTTTTTGCAGTCGCTATATCATTGGCAGAATCACTTTGAATATCTTTACGCGCAAGCGTTATTGCAAGCAAATCGCAAATATCGGTTTCATCATCAACAATCAGAACTGGCAAGCTTTGCATAATTAAATTTCTTTGTTGGTGTTTGTGCTTCGAGACACTATTTCGTCGGGCGAACTTCCATTGTCGTAACTTTGAATGCTTTGTGCGACATCAAATGTTTTTCTGTCAGGATGTGCGAAATTAATTCTAAAACAATGGCGATCGTTAGCGTTCTTTTGGTTGGTGCTATGTTGAAAGTGCGACACATAGGAAATGCGCGCTTGGTTTGCCTCGCATAACTCTCGGCAAATATATAAGCCTAATCCGCTGCCTGTTGTCTCAGTAGTAAAAAACGGTTCAAATAAGTGTTCAATATCCGCATCATTGACACCATCACCAAAATCAATAATATCGAGATAGGGTAAACCGTTGCTATCAGCGGCGCCGCGTAGCTTTATGCTTTCTTCGCCGGTAGCAGCAGCGCTATAACGAATGCCGTTATCTAACAGGTTTGTCAAAATCTGTCCGAGCTGGTTTACATCAAAGCTAACATTCAGCTCGCTGGGAAGCTCCAGTTCAATATTGCATTGCTTGCCGATTTGATAGGTGTCTAAAAAATCCGGTAACCAATTAGCAATATCAAGGCGTTTAATGCTGGAGGTGTTCCCTCTGGAAACCATCAATACCGAATTGATAATGGTTGAGCAGCGTGCGGCCTGCTGGGAAATAATGCGAGTCAGTTTTTTATCTTCTTCGTTATTACTGCTTTCTTCCAAAAGCTGCGCTGCATGGCTTGCTGCACCCAGTGGGTTGCGAATCTCATGCGCAATGCTCGCAGTCAATTGCCCCAATGAGGCGAGTTTTAACTGCTGTGCATGTTGCTGTATTTTTGAAATATCATCAATAAACATCAAGAAGTCACTGTCGACATCGTTTTCTTCTAGCCGGATAAAGATAAGTCTGATCGTGGGGCCGCTGGCGTAAGATTGTATTGCGGGGCTTTCGTTATCAAAGGAATTGTGGCCGTCAAGATTACTGCTTTTTCGCCATTGAGTAAAAGCGTTAGCAACGTTGGTGTTGATTTTATTCAAGGGTTTGTTTGAAGGGTTGGTGGACGCGCCTAATAACTTTCTACCAGAATTATTGCATAATACGATTTCAGATTGATGATTGAGAACGGCAATGCCGGTTTGCATGCGCTCAATCACTAATGAATTTAACTGCTCTAATTTTTTGGCATTGGCTGATTCACGTTCGGCAATCAATTCGCTAGCTTGCAAGCGCGCAGTCAGGTAGCGCACCGTTATGCTGGTCACAAAAAAGCTAATGCCTAACCAGCCACTGGCAACAATATCATTTGTTCCTACTCGCTGTTGCAGTAGACCAATGCTCATATTGACGAGCAAAGTAATGGTGGCAAAAGAGGGGACTAATAGAACCTGATTACGTTTTAAAAAGATTGATCCCGCTGCAACGGAAACAACCATGAGTACGCCTAGACCCGACTGCACAATGCCACTCGCCCATGCAGCTAATTGCAGTAACACAATATCGCTGGTAATAACGATTAACAGCGCATTTGCACCAGGTTGCCAGTTACGTAAAAACAGCGCCAGTATTACCACGTTGCACGTTAGATAAAGTGCAGAAGTAAATAGAAATAAACTGGCGCTTTGACTACCTAGGCCCGTGGTAAAAAACAGTACCAATAGGATAACCGCAATCCCAACACGATAAATACTGTAAACGATAAACAGTGTTTGGTTTTGAGTGGGAACGCTTAAATCTGTGGCTTGCGTATGCATAGGCGGAGCTGGTTTTAGTCTGGCTGATTTTAATCTGGACTAGGGGGCAAATGGTTGCTCTTTAGATACAAGCTAATGTTTAGTATTAGCCTGCTAGTCCTGCGTTCTAATGCTTAGCTTTAAGTCTAGCTGAATCCTTGCACGGAGCCATCGCTCGACGGCTTTTTCCTTAAGCGCCTTGCCTTATTTGCACGGTTTTATACCGTGTTTTTTCAGCCGAGATAGATAAGCTTTTTATTATGAATGGATAAGCTATTTGTGATTAATAGTTAGCCGTCATGGTTAAAATGCAGGCGGGTTTAGTCGTAAATGGTGGGTATTGGCTCGCGTTTGTGTTGAGTCTTTAAAAAGGTGCTGATAATTCGTTCAGTAACTTCAGCCGTAACTTGTTTGCCTTCAAGAAAATCATCGATATTGTCGTAAGTTAAGCCCAAAGCTTGCTCGTCGGCTTTTTGCGGCGTTAGGCATTCCAGATCGGCGGTAGGAGCTTTGCTGATCAGGATATCAGGAGCGCCAAGCTGCGCTGCAATTTGGCGTACTTGTCGTTTACTGAGGCCAAATAACGGCGCTAGATCGCAGGCGCCGTCACCCCATTTGGTATAAAAGCCTGTGATATTCTCCGCTGAATGATCGGTACCTAAGACCAAGCCGCCGACCAAGCCGGCGATTTCATATTGGGCGATCATTCGCGTGCGCGCTTTCACATTACCTTTAGCAAAATCAATACTGGCATCGGACTCGGGTAATAAACCTTGATTATCGACCGCTGCTCGCACTTCAGC
>CAJQQO010000095.1 GCA_905480475.1 uncultured Pseudomonadales bacterium
ACGACCAGCCCTATGAAAAAAGCCAACCGGTTTTGGAAGCGCTATCTGCCAGTCAGAAAAAGTTGGAAGCTGCGACTGAACGTTGGGTTGAGTTAGATGAAATGCAGAATGATAGTTAATAAGTACAGCATTGGTTGAAGAGCGGCATTACTGCCATTTTGCAAACTGGGTTCATGCAATCTGACCCTAGCTTCACAAAAAGATCTGGACGAATGGATGCCTGATCATAATAAAAAGCGAACGCCTTAAAGAAGGATGTGTTGCGGGCGAAGTCATATAGACAGATTGAATGATGGCAAAGGGTTTTAGGCTGAAAGGAATTCAGCTCAAACCTAAACTGACACCCACCTTAACAAAATCAGTAACGCCCAAATCATCTGTTAGCTACTACATTTAATCAATAACCGCCAACGCCCTATTAGCAAATGGCCTAACCAGCGGCTCCATTAAATCTTCCAAGCGATACGCACGCGCATATAAATAAGCGAGAATCGATTTTTCATCTTGCTCTGCTGACATATTTTCAATCCACTCTAACAAAGCATCTTCGGCCGCTACTAAACCACTAAAAGACCGCCCCATTAGTTGCTCAATTTCATTTACCTCGAAATTATCCAAGGCATCTCCATAGCAATCTAATCGTGCCAGATACTCTATCAATGCTGTTGTATGGGTAGTTCTATGTTTGATATAAGTATCATCTTGCGCAGGTTGAATTTGTTTTTTTAGTTGATCGATGGCTAAAGCAAACAACGTTTGACTACCGCTCTTTAGCGCCCCATTGCCTTGATGCTTTTCTGCCACATCAATCACAACGGCTGGCATTCCACTATTCGACAGTGATAAGTCATGTGAAATATTCATAGAGCGGGCAATGGCATCACACATAGCGCGCTGGCAATTTATTTCGTATCCCATATTCATTGCTACTTCATCGTGCCATTTTAAATTACTAACGGTATACATTAGCGACATAACCGAACGCAATAATTGTTGCACCGTATAGTATTTCACTTTGGCGTTATCCACTTTAATGCCACTAACATTCTCATAATATTCAAACAAGGGCTGCAAGTTTCCGCCACTCGATGGATAGAAAAAATCCCGCACGACAATATTACCCAGATCCTCCATCGGATCACCAATATGCGCCAACTCCCAATCAACAAAGGCCGTGACTTTATTGCCTTCAAACATAAAGTTAGCCGGCCCAGTATCGCCCTGCACTAACACAGTGTGATTTATTTCTTGCGGCACATGGTTTTCTAACCAACGACTGCCAAATGCAGAAAACAATCGGCTTACTGTATTTGGCGCTGGCATTGACTGCCATAGCGACTCAATGATTCGTACCTCACTTAAGGCGTGATCCGCCGGAGTAACAGGCCAATCACAAACGTCGCTAATACCCAACGCGTTAGGGTCAAGCTTATGTAACTCGGCTAGTGAATCTAAGAAATCTTTAAACACGGCTTGCTGTTGATCAGGCGGCACTTGATCCAACTCTCCTTTCCCAGGCACCATTTGCTGCAAAGCTAATTGTCGCTCATCATCCCAAGCGTAAATTATTTGTGCAGGAACGGCTGTGGATTCTAGCGCTTGAATGATTTTAGTTTCCCGCGCCAAACTCCATGGTCCGCCACGACCTTTTAAACCACTACGATCAATGCGCAAAAAATATTGTATTTTTTTACCCTTACTTGTCTCGGTATCAATCACCCATGCTTCACGTCTGGCAACATGCCGTTTCATCGCCAGAACACGATTGCCACTAACCAGTTCAATCCATTGCGACGTACCCTCAGGTAACTCAAATGCTGCTTGCATAAAGTCTGCTCTCTTAGATAAATTATTATTGGCTGACATTGATCGACCTGCCATTGTTGACAGTGAGTGTAACCCGATTGCAAGTGAGAGTTTTATACCGATATTTCAGTTATAGATAACTGCTGCTAAACACTTTGCGAAAAGTAGGCAAAGCAATTCAACATTGAAATAGACAAAGATTGTTATCAAATTTAAGTAGAAGGTGTTACAGGAGCGCGACGCATTTGAAATGGCAAGTGCCAGCTTTCAGTCAGTGTTTTCCCTGTCACTTCCGCAGTGGTTTGCGTATCAGCTAAAGCCGCATACTGCAGTTGTACTCTGCTACTTATCGACGCCAATGCGTCCGTCGCTAATAGGCCGCATTCGACAACTGCCTGCAAATATCCCTCTAAACGAAATCGCTCGGCAGGACTGATATCCAAGCCATCAGCAAGGCGCTGATAATAGCTTTGTAGTAAATTCTCGATATGCTCATCCAAATCACTTAAATCAACGATCTGCATTGTCCGATCTCTCATTGACTAACTTACTAAAGGGTATTAACCATAGCCGACTAGTATGGCGAAAGCTGGCACTAATACAGGCACAAAAAAAGCCCCGTTAAAAGGAGCTTTTCTGAGTATTCGATATTATCAGCATAACTAAGTAGTCGAATATTTGCCGAATTTAGACGCTAAAGCCGACTAGAACGAAGCAACTTTAAGAAGTTGGACGTTGATCCTGAGGTTTATTACGGCTAATCGTAATATGCTTGGTGCCACCGGTATGGGTAATGCCACTCGTACCTACTGGGATTTCCTGAATTTTATTACCAGACGATAAAAACGCCTGTACTTGGGCATCAATACCCTCGCTGCTGTTTTCATCGATAGGCACAACTTTCTTAACTGTTGACTTAGCTTTTGCTTTTGCCTTAGCACGCGGCTTGGCCGGAGCCTTCGCTTTGCTTGCAGCACTCGCTTTCTTAGCTACTGTAGTTGCCATAATGATACTCCTTAAATGTGAGGCCGCGACTATACGCGAAAACCGCCATACGAGCCAGCTTGAAGGCCGTTTTTCTCTAATTCAGAGCCTATTTTGGTCTTTGTTGTCAACATATTAAATAAAAAGTGATCGGATAAATCGTTTATTTATTAAACAGCGGTATATTCAGCTCTCCGGTCAGGTTAAAGTTTGAGCCTTAGAGCTTATGACTTGGTTTTACGCCTTTGGTTTCCGCTCCGGCAAGGCAGCATGAGCGGGTAAGGAGCTGGGCTCTTTATACCAATCGGCGTGGGAATCCCAAAATATGCTCTGGGTGGGGCTCTCATCGAGCGACTCAACTCCACCTGCAGGGACAATAGTGGTTTTAGTATCAGCAGTAATCCAAGGCATCGCGCTGCCGCAGGCTTTGCAAAATGTACTACCAAAGTGTTTAGCATCGGGAAAACGGTAGTGAGTGAGCTTATCTTCGCCGGCTAGCCATTGAAACTGATCACTAAAAATAAAAATATTCGCGCCATGAACCGTGCCGGAGACTTTTCGACAACGCGAACAATGACAGTATTGGAATAATTTAAACGGTTTGGTAAATGTATAACGAACCTCGCCACAGAGACAGCTGCCTTGTAGTCTTGCTGTGTTTTCTGAAGCTGTATCTTTAGACATCCACACTTACCTTTCTCAAAAGCGTATTAGAAATTAAACGTTTCACCAACTAGTTGTTCAGATAATTGCCATAGCTTTTCGGCACTGCCGGGATCGATAGCGTAAGCAGCATAACCACCAACCGGACTATCGGATTCTTCGCCAATACTGCAGTCCTCAAGATACAAACCGCCCTTGCCTTCCAGCTCTGGCGACGTTACTGCCCAAACTTGAGTAGCCGCACCAGCAGGCACCGATTTCATCACAATACCGCTTTCTTCCATTGAACCACCCAGCTGTACCAAATCTTCGGTTTGCATATGCCGCGATAAACTTGTGGCAATAGCACCCGGATGCACTGCATTTGCATTACCAAAAGGTAGACGTTTATTTAAGCCCACGGCATATAAAGCATTGGCGGTTTTAGCCCGACCGTAAGCCTGCCATTTATCGTAAGGCTGCTTTTTAAAATCCGGGTCACCAAGATTAACATCAGACATTCGATGACCGCCAGACGAAAGCACAGCGACGCGGCAGTGCTCAGCCTTAAGCAAGGGAACCAAATGATTAACAAATACAAAGTGACCTAAATGATTTACCCCAAACTGCCATTCAAAACCTTGTACGGTTTGTTGTTCTTCACAGGCCATAACGCCGGCGTTTGCAATAATATAATCCAGCTGATCAAAACGGCTATTAATATCTTTTGCCGCAGCTCTGCAGCTATCAAGATCATCCAAGCTAAGCTCAACAAAATGCAATTGCGCATTTGCTTGTTGTTCAAGTATTTGACTGGCTGCAGTTTGGTATTTGGCATGATCACGCGCAGTGATAATAATCTCTGCACCCGCAGACGACATTGAGCGTGCAGTCTCCCACCCTAGCCCAGCTGTTCCACCGGTAATTAATATTCGCTTGCCGCTTAAATTAATTCCGCTTAGTACCTCTTCAGTTGTAGAGCCTCTATTAAAGCTTGTCATGTTTGTTTCTCTTATGGGTTAACGCATGAGTAAACGTTTGAATTAATGGCTTAATCATCAAGCTTATAGTGTTGTGATATTCCGCTATCAGGATTAATCAAACGAAGTGCTACTGCACGTAATTGCAAATCTATATTTGCTTCGTTTGTTTGCGATGTTTCGGTATCGCTTGACGTTTTATCGCTATCGTCTGGCCTATTAGCGCTAGCGCTTGCCATGGGATATAAACGATCACCTAATACCGTATAGCCAAGCGTATTTAAATGCCGACGGATTTGGTGCTTTCTACCGGTGGCGATACGAATCTCCAACTGGCTATAAGTTTTCTCTAGCCGCTCTTCAGTAGTAGGATCAGCTAAAACGCCATCATCATCTAAACTAAGATTACCTTTATCAAATAACTGATTGGCTGTAACCACTTGTGCGCTGACTATAGTAGTCAAACAGGGTTTACAATCAAGCGCAGTATCGATCAATAACGGTAAGGGCGAATCAAATTGCTGGTTGATAATTGCCTTGTAGGTTTTCTCAATCGTCCGATCGGCAAATTGTTTGGATATATGCGCTGCCGCTTTTTTACTATGCGCAAGCACAACTAGGCCGGATGTCATTTTATCGATACGATGAACTACAAACGCAGTACGCTGTGGCATCAAATTATTTTCCGCCCATCGCGCTATGGTTGTATGGTCTCCCCAGCGTGAACCCTGGCACAACATTCCCGCCGGTTTATGCCATATGGTGTAACTGCCTTCATCGGCAATTAACTCTGCCGCTGGGCAGCTGGATCCAATAACCTTTTGATCATAATATAGCGATATGTTTTGGCCGATTTCAAGCGTTCTTTTACCTCGTCGTAATCGGCGCGGCCTACCCTGTTTGGCTATAAAGATTTTTTCTTTAATGGTTTTTGCGACAGTTTTTTCAACACTTTTAGGCCAAGCCGCCTTCCATATATCTGCACCCGATTCTTCAGTGCTTGACGCAGCTTCCGATGCAGATTCTTGCTGCTCGCTTAACTGGCCACTATCGGCTTGAGGCTCAGCTATGTCAGCGTCAACCACGGCAGATTCAACCGCTTCAGCTTCGACAGCGTCAATATCGCTGGTTTGATTATCGCTATCGGCAAGCAGTTCAGGCTCTTCGGGCACAGCCACGTTGACTTGCTTGCTAAGCCACACCGCGCCCTTGGACATGGCATCTTTCACTGCGGTTCTGGACAAACCAGAGGCCTCAGCCAGAATATCGACGGGCATCGCTCCCGGCTGGTCGATATCGATACTAATTTCAATTTTTTCTTGATCAATCATAAGGGTTCTATTTCGCCAATCGGTAAAAGCTACTGTCCAAACGGTGCAACAAGCTGGTAGAATCTGCGCCGCTAAAACGGTCAGGATTTAATCGAATAGCCGCTCCTAGCGACTATCGACGTGGATCTTATCATTCCGGACGCGGCCAGTGAAAACCGCAGTCCGGCAGGCGCATCTCAGCAAAAGTACTGGAGCAACATTGACAACACTCTACGGCATTAAAAACTGCGATAGCGTTAAAAAAGCGCGTAAATGGTTGGAAAGCCAAAATATCGAATACCAGTTTCATGACTTCCGTATCGATGGCTTAACTGACAAACAGATTAATCACTGGCTGCAAACCCTTAGTGCCGAGCAATTGCTTAATAAGCGCAGCACAACTTGGAAGCAACTCGATGATACGCTAAAAGCAAAGCTGTATATTGCCGATCTATCGACAAATAATAGTGCGCTTAAGCTGCTTACAAAAACCTTGCTTGAACATCCAACGTTAATAAAACGTCCGGTTCTGCAAGTAAGCGAAACCAAAGAGACCATTGCAGTTGGTTTCAAGCCCGATCAATATACAGAATTATTTAAAAGTTGATACTGAATCCTATAGCGATCACTATCACTTAACAGAAACCGCAACAGGAAATCTTTAGATGACGCAATTATTTAGCTTTAGTTTAGGTGTTGGTAGTACTAACAGTAATGAAGAGTGGTTAGAAGTTTACTACCCTAAACCAACGGTAAATCTTGATCAAGCAAGCTCCGCTGCAGTCATAACTGCAACGTCTATCGCCGGTATAAACTGGAATGGCGCTAACCAAGCGATTGAGTTAGATAATACCGATTTAAACCAACTTGCGGATGCTATGGTTACGCATAAACAACTTGAAATCGCCAATCTTGCCGCCCAATTGGTTGGCAGCAAACGCAAAGCGGTTCTAACCATTCTAATTAGCGACGATGCACCGGCTAATGTACCCGAGGCTTATTTAAAACTGCATTTGTTATCGCATCGATTAGTTAAACCTCACAATGTTAACCTCACCGGCATTTTTGCCAGTTTGCCTAATATTGCCTGGACCAGCGATGGCCCTATTGATTTGCAGGAACTGCCACAGAAGCAGTTAGAAGCGCGCAACCAAGGTCGCTGGTTAAACGTTAAATGTGTTGATAAGTTTCCGGTGATGACCGACTACGTCGTGCCGTCAGGCGTACGTATCGCCCATACCGCACGCGTGAGACTTGGCGCCTATGTTGGTGAAGGCACAACCGTTATGCATGAAGGATTTATTAATTTCAATGCCGGCACCGACGGCACCAGCATGATTGAAGGTCGTGTATCAGCGGGCGTATTTGTTGGCGCAGGCTCGGATCTTGGTGGTGGTTGCTCAACAATGGGCACACTATCAGGAGGCGGCGATGTAGTAATATCAGTAGGCAAACAATGTTTGATTGGCGCTAACGCCGGAATCGGTATTGCCTTAGGCGACAATTGCACGGTAGAGGCTGGCTTATATGTCACGGCAGGCACCAAGCTCGCACTGTTAGACGATAACAACCAGCTTGTAAAAGAGCTAAAAGCCCGCGAACTTAGCGGCCAATCCGGTTTGTTATTTAGAAGAAACTCAAAAACTGGTGCAGTTGAATGCAAAACCAACCGTTCGGCAATTGAACTGAATGAAGCGTTGCATAGTAATAATTAGCAGCGATAAAATGCAGTGCAGAATATTTACCCGGTTGGGGCTTTGTGTGAGTTTATACCAAGCAATAACTACGATTAAAAATGCTACTGGATCATCACATAGCTTTAGCTGGCAGAGGAAATCATGCGTTTTAAAAATTATATGTCCGCCAAAATCCACAATGCAACCGTCACTCGCTCGGATTTGCATTACGTGGGCAGTATTACTATCGACAAAGCCCTGCTTGAAATCACCGGCATGGAAAAAAACGAGCGTGTATTAGTGGTCAACAATACTTCTGGGTCGCGACTGGAAACCTATATTATCGAAGGCGAAAAAAATAGCGGCGCTATCGAGATGAATGGTGCGGCCGCGCATTTAATCCACCCCGGTGATGAAGTGATTATTATGGCTTTTACCTTAGCGACCGAGCCGTTTGAACCGACAACAATATTGGTTGATGAGAACAATGGTTTTGTCCGTTACCTTAATGAAAAAGGCGGCAGTACTGTAGAAGAGTGTTAGATTCTTTTAATACCTACCAAAAAAAGGGCTAAGTTGCATAGAATGCACTTAGCCCTTTTCTTATCTGCATCACTAATAGCGATCTAATTAATAATTTACCGTCGACTTAATCACCATCATCTTATCAATTTGCATATCGTCAATCGTATGACCGATACCACCAACACCTAGTCCACTCTGACGCAAACCCGCGAACGGCATATTGTCCTGCCTAAACGCAGTATGATCATTTACCATAACCGCCGAAGCATCGATACGATGATAGATCTCCATGGCCTTATCAATGTTCTCAGTAAACACGGCGGCTTGAAACGATACATCCAAACTGTTTGCCTGCTTTAAGGCCTGCCCTAAATCGCTATATTCATAAATACAAAGCAAGGGACCAAATATTTCTTGGCAACTAACTTTAGTATCCGCTGGCGGATTTAATAATATCGTTGGTGCGTAACAATTATTTGCTAGCACTTCACCACCACAGAGTTTTTCTGCACCGGCAGCAACGGCTTCGCTAATCCATTCGTGAATGCGGGTAACTTCAGCTTCACGAATTAACGGCCCCACTTCGGTTGCTGCATCCAATGAATCACCCACACGCAAAGCAAGCGCCGCTTCAGTTAAACCTTTAGCCAATGCTTTCGATTGGCTTTTGTGTACAAACACGCGCTGT
>CAJQQO010000096.1 GCA_905480475.1 uncultured Pseudomonadales bacterium
CGATATTGAAGACCTCTACTCCAGCCATGGTAGTCGCTGGTCGCAAATGCCGGTTGAACAGATCAGCACCCGAAGCGCATCCGGACTTTTAAAGAAAACTCTCAGTGCAGAGGATAAGGCTTTAAAACAAGGGGTTTTAAAGGGTATTGAGTCTTTAGGTCCAGAGTTTAGCCTGCAAGGTGCGAATAAAAGTACCACGGCAACTGATGCGGAAATTGACTTAAGTGATAAAGGCTACGCCCTATTACACTCGACAGGTGAGATCGCTGCGCTGGTACATTTTAAATGTGCCTTAGGAGCGGAGCCTGAATTTTATAGTCAGACACTGGGTTTATTAGAAGCACTGCAACCGGAATTATCTGCAAATGAAGGTGCTACTTATCAAGCCCTTGATAAAGTGATTAGTCGCAGTGGCGACGACGAAACTCGCGTTTGCCGCTTTGGCAAAACCGTATTGGATAGAGTCGCTTTATCCTCATAGCCTCAAGCCATTCATAATTTTCAATCCCCCCCAAAACACCGGTAGACCCGGTGTTGTGCGCTATCTTATAAATCCGCGGATGCTAGCAGTAACGTGGCGCTCCAGCTTACGTGTGTCCTCCTGCCCGAAACCTCTGCTATTTAAGCCGCGCCTGCAATCTTTGGTCAGCCTAGGAAAGTGCTTGTGGGATAAGCTCGCAATCACCTTAATAAGGGTTAAACCAAACCTATAATCGCCCCCAAGCGCTGGATGATCTTGATTTAACTGTATCTATAACCCTTCGCCCCAAGACTTAACCTTATCCCAACTGGACTTATAAGCCTTTAAAATCAGTCACTTAAAAATAATTCAAATTAATTCTCAAATTTCTTGTTCAACTTTTTCGGCATGACCCTCTATTAAGTCATAGCGAGGCAATAACGCATCGCTGGCATCAAAACGATGCGTTAACTCAAAACACTTACTTTTACTTAAAAACTTAAACTTCGGAGATACACCATGAAAACTTTACTTACTGCATCACTTGTTACTTTAACTTTATTCGCTGGTCTACAAACTGCTCAAGCTGCTGATGTTGGCGGCAACGTTAAAACTTCAGTTAAAACGTTGGTTGTATTTCAAGACAACAAAGGTATCGCTAACAAAAACTCTTTGGCCATGGGTTCAGTCACTGGCAAAAGCACTAGCATCGGCGGTAACTTTAAATCTAGCGTAAAAACTGGCGCGATTATCCAGAAAAACACCGGCATCGCTAACAAAAACTCAGTATCAATGGGTTCTGTACAGTAAGGCAGGCATCCAGGTTTAGACAAGGATGTCGACTTAAAACAGCATTTTTATTGTTATCACTTTTTTGAATTTATATACCCCGCATCAAACTGCGGGGTATTTTTTTGATTTTTTAAAATACCCTCGGTTAAGAGAGCGCGCGATTTTTGTTAGTTAAGCTTGCCACAGCAATTAGATAATTGCTGTGGCAATCATGATGCCTATGCGCAGAATTTGCCAGGCTATTTATAAAATAACTTACCAGGTAAAACATCAAACATTCCACCAGGCAGCATACCAAACAATCCGTAAGCTAATAGACCGTCGCTCTATTAATCTGACACCTATAAGTTAAACGCGCCTTATCACTAGACCGCAAAGAAAATTGCCACCAATAAACTATCGCTAGACGGATAAGCATTTCGCACTAGGACAAGAAGATATGCTTTAAAAATAGGGGAAAATGGCCCTCAATAGTATGGGGCTATACGGACATAAATTAATAATAGGATAGAGGGAACACTAGATTAGCAGCACGATCGCGCCGCTAATAACAACAATATATTTACTGAATAGAAGCTTTTATCGCTTTGCACTTATCCAACACTTTTTCTTCAACTGCTGTGCACTCGGGCTGCAATAACCAAAACGCCATTGAGCAAATACACAGTACATCACCGCCATGAAAACCATCCACCAAGGTACTGGCTCCACCAATAACCGCAATCAGCGTGCGGTTAATATTATTTAGCATGGTTTTTTCTTTAACTGAACACATGGTCTGATTCTCATTAAGTTGCTTAGCAAATAATAAATTTAAATAAATGCTGCTATAACTTAATAGAAGGACAAGCGGTTCATTTAAGACGGCACGACCGGCTTAAGCCAGACTTTCTAAATCTTTATTCATTTGCAAATTAATTTTGTCCAATCGTGTTCAACTTTTTAGTGTTGGCCATCTATTAAGTTATAGCGAGGCAATAACGCATCGCTGGCATCAAAATGGTGCGCTATTGACCACAAACATACTTAACAACGACCTACTGGGGAAACATTATGAAAACTTTACTGACTGCATCACTTGTTACTTTAACTTTATTCGCTGGCCTACAAACTGCTCAAGCTGCAGAAGTTGGCGGAAATGTAAAAACATCGGTTAAAGCTTTAGTTATCTTTCAAGACAACAAAGGTATCGCCAATAAAAACACTTTAAATATGGGTTCGGTGACAGGCAAAAGCACTAGCATCGGCGGCAACTTTAAATCTAGCGTAAAAACTGGCGCCATCATTCAGAAAAACACCGGTATCGCTAACAAGAACACGATCAATATCGGTTCAGTAACTGACTAATTTTTAATAACACTTACGCAAACGCGCCCGTTATCTGCTTAAAAAACAGCCGATAGCGGGCAACTACGTAAGATGTTTAAAAAAACAGCGGAAATAAACCTTAGTCATAGTGTTTGTTATTCAAGCGTTAACTATTGTTGAGGATATTAAACATTTGATGACTGAAACTTATTTCTAAATCGACTATTATGCCTTGCTATAAGACGGCGAGAGATAATAAACCAGCCGCGTGGTTAACCCTGTGCAAACCATTTGTATTTATTGTTTTGGGTCGTTTGTAAGAACGATTTTAATATCGGCCTTACACTTCGCATTCAAGCCGAACGTAAAACTGGCGATGATACGTCAGCAAAAGCTTGGGCAACGTGAACAATACAATTAATCGGATTTGTGCAGAGCTTATACGGCTTAACAATATAGCTTTGAGTATCCAGTACCTTAGTTAAAGAAATCAGTTATTGGATATAGAAGCACAAACAAAAAATCTTAATACAGGGTGAATTAGATGAAAAATCAATTTAAATTAGCTGCGCAACTATCTTGCATAGCGATTGCGGTGACTACTGCAAATGCACAAGCGCAAATGTTGGGTGATGCCATTATTCAATTCTCAGGCAACCAAAGTAATCTGCTTGCACAAACAGGTCGATATGTGGGTGTTGTCTGTGATGCATTAGATGGAGCAGGAGCAACTGACGATCTCGCTGATGTACAGGCAGCATGTAATGCCTTTGCAGACAATGCTAATGAAATTAACCAAGGATCTACCGTCACGTCTGACGGATTTACCGCAGAACAGTTACTCGCAGGTTTAGAAGATATCGCACCTGACGAAATCGCCGCAATTGCAGCGGGCTTTACTGATAGCGCCCAAGATCAAATGGCCGATATTAGCGGACGCTTAGCATTCTTACGCTCTGGCATTGCAACCGGTGTTGCAAGCTCACACTACGGCAACTATGGCGGCGCAGCTGGCGATGACGCTAGCAAGCTTAGCTATTTTGTTAATACTAACTATGGCTTTGGTGACAAAGATACCACTGCTCAAGAATCCGGTTTTGATTATGACGGCTACGGCTTGACCTTTGGTGTTGATTATCGTTTTGAAGACAATATGGTTGGTGGTGTGGCATTAAGCTATTCGGAATCCGAAGTTGATTTTGATCGCAATGGTGGCAGCACAGACGCCGATGGTCTTGGCTTGACCGTATACGGTAGCTACTATCTTGATGATTATTACTTTGATGCGGTATTAGGTTATGGCCAGCACGATTACGATGGCAGCCGTAATATTAATATCGGTAGCATTGGTGTAGGCACAGCAACAAGCAGCACTGAAGCCGACTCTTTAAGCCTTTCGCTTGGCGCCGGTTACTCAACAACAATTAACGAGTGGAATACCGATTACTTTGCTCGCCTAGATTGGTTACAAGTTGATATCGATGGCTATAACGAAACAGGTTCTTTTCTTGCGATGAACGTTGGTGATCAAGAAGTTGACTCATTACAAGTGGTTCTTGGCGGTCAAGTGTCTCGTAGCTTTAGCCAAAAATGGGGTGCTTTAGTGCCTTACGCTAGTTTGGATTGGCGTTTTGAAACAGACGATGAAATCCGTGTAGTTACTGCAAGCTATGCAGCGGATGACATTACCAATAATCTACTAACGTTTAATTCTGATGACTCGGATAGCAACTATGGCTTATTAAGCTTAGGCGCAAACTTCGTGTTAGCCAAAGGCCGTCAAGTCTTTGTTAACTACGATACGGTGATTGGTCTTGAAGATGTTAGCGGTAATACATTAACTGCAGGCTTCCGCTGGGAAATGTAGTTTTCAAAGTACTGCTTAAGACTTAACTTAGATAGAACTTATAGAGTTAAGGCGTTAGGCAAAAATAAAAACCACGGCGTTAATCGCGCCGTGGTTTTTTTATATCGAGGTTTTTTAATTTAAAGGTTTTGAATTAATATAGAAGGCCATAGTTCTTGCCAACAACAATTGTGATCAAAGCCATCAACTATTTTTAAACGCTGACCCCATTGGTCTTCAACAACTGGCGCAATTAATTGTGCTGGCACTTGGGTATCTTCGCTACCGACAAAATGATATTGCTTCATGTCCGCATCTAACTTGTTTATATCCGCAGGATTTAATGACCCCGCGAGCTTGGTATAAGTGTGGTGATCCGCCCAGGCATTAATATCCAAATTAGCGGCCAAAGTAATTAGCGCCGTAACATCCTCGCGAACATTGGCTATCAATGTCGCCAATGTCCCGCCACCACTGTGACCCATTAAAACCACTGACGAATAATCATCGGCATAGCGGTCAATGATCGCGTTAATACTCTCAACGACTTCTGCTGCATAACGTTTATCCGTCCACCAATGAGGATTACAGTTAGCATCACTTATCTGAAAATAACACGGTCGGCCAATATATAGTGCGGGCACATTATCCATCGCCATCAACCTAAGCATTAATGGCTGCTTTGGTGTTGGATCTAGCGCCACTTGCGTGGGCCGCCACCATGGGCGGCCATCACCCTCTATATAAATATGCAGCGCAGAACCAGTCGTCTGGCTAGCCGCTTTAAAAACAAGCTTGTGATTAAAGGCTGTACCCCGTTGATTTTGAATTAAAAAATCATCATCGGCTTGATATGGGGCCAAAGGATTTTGAATACAAGCGCTCAATACCAACAACACGAATATTGTAACTAGAGCAGCTAAAGGCCGAAGTCGCCGCGAGAAGGAACTGGCCCAGTTGAATATTTTTTGTACTCTTTTTGCTTTCATACCATCGTGAATCATAGTGTTTGCTTGTATTGAATCCATATTAATGGATTAAAGCGCCACGTCGATACAGCCTGTCTTGCTTTATTTATTATTTATATTTCAATGGCTTACGAATATTTAGCACTAATTTTTAGAATTTTCAAAGTTTTTCTGTTCAGTTTCTTACAGCCGACCCTCTATTAAGTCATAGCGAGGCAATAACGCATCGCTGGCATCACAACGATGCGTTAACTCAAAACACTTACTTTTACTTAAAAACTTAAACTTCGGAGATACACCATGAAAACTTTGCTTACTGCATCACTTGTTACTTTAACTTTATTCGCTGGTCTACAAACTGCTCAAGCTGCTGATGTTGGCGGCAACGTTAAAACTTCAGTTAAAACGTTGGTTGTGTTTCAAGACAACAAAGGTATCGCTAACAAAAACTCTTTGGCTATGGGTTCGGTTACTGGCAAAAGCACTAGCATCGGCGGTAACTTTAAATCTAGCGTAAAAACTGGCGCGATTATCCAGAAAAACACCGGCATCGCTAACAAAAACTCAGTATCAATGGGTTCTGTACAGTAACTAGAACGTTGACTTTGACTTTAAAAACAGCAACATAAATCAGGGGCATTAACTTGCCCCTTACTTTAAACACAAACAGTTACACAATAGACAAACAGCTTTTTCAGCTAAGGGGTAGCGCCTCAACTGGCTACCACTCCATTCAAACAAATGAGCCACCGGCAAGCATGTAGCGAACTAAAAACAAAGGATTTTAAAAGATTAACCTTTGCCAACGGCTAAAGCACCAAGCTTAACGTTTGTGCCGATTGGGGTATACTGAAACCGCTACAGTTTCGATATAAATAACTCATAGATAGCCTTAGAAGTGATTGCGCTAATAGCAATTACCCAAGTCAGAATAGACTAGCTTTTGTTCAGGCTAGCAGCAGTAACTAGCGTCTTGACAATAAAAAGGCTTACAGCATTATCGAATACGCTAAGCATAACGGGGTTTAATACAATCATGAAATCTAACAAGTGCCACTCATCGCAGCCAACAGCAAAGACTATTAACCGCTTTTCCAATAAGCTGGTTCAATCGGCAGTGACCATACTGTTAACTATGTTTTGCGCCGCACCTATTCTTGCCGGTATCGATTATCAAAAGAAAGCCGATGAACTTATGCCGGTAGATTGCTTGCTACCGGGCAAAGTCCGCAAACTCGGCGGTCAAATGACTTACGTCACCCAACGCCGTCCGGTAAAAACCAGTGGTGTTGATTGCGAAATTCGCGGTGGTGAATACGTACTCTATGATCGCGCCAGCTATCAAACTGCTTTAAGTATTTGGCAGCCGCTAGCCGATGGTGGTGACGCACGCGCACAAAACTTTGTTGGCGAAATTTATGAAAAAGGTTTAGGTGTTCAACCGGATTACCGCGTTGCTGCACAATGGTATCAAAAAGCCGCAGAACAAAAGTATACGGCGGCGCAAGTTAACTTGGGTCAGCTATATGAACGTGGCTTAGGTGTTGAGCGTAATATGGAACAAGCCTTGGCTTGGTATCGTCAGTCGGCCAATATTAAAGGCAAAATGCTTAAGTTTGTTTCATACGATTATTCAGATGAAAAGATTGCCGCAATGGAACAGACCATTAGCGACAACAAAAACCAAACATCCAAACAAAACCAACGCATTCAAACATTAGTTGCCAAACTCGACAAAGCCAATAGCGACAAACAAAATATCAAACGCAAACTAGCTGAGCAGGAACGTGCGCTAAATGGCGAAAAAGATGTCGTCACCAAGCAGCGTCAACTGCTAGCCCAGCAACAAGCTGAAGCCGATAAAATTCGTGATGAAATGCGCTTACAACTTGCTGCCCAGCAAGCTGAGCTTCAAGCAGAAAAAGCCAAAGAAAAAGACAGCGGCTTTAGCCTGCAAAAACTTGCAGTAAAATTTGATAAGCGTCGTCTTGCCAGCTTAAAAAGCAAATTGCAAAAATCTGAGCAAGCGATTGAAAAGCTAGACAAAACGCTATCAACTAATGAGCGCAAACTAGCAAGCCAAGAACTTAAGCTAAAACAAAAAGATTTGGAGTTAGCGCAGCTGGCTGCTAATTACGAAGACATCCAACATGAGCTAAGCGAGAATCGCAACGTTATCGCCTCAGCGAATAAAGCATCTACCAGCACTGCCGCAAAATCATCGGCCAAAAAAGAAAAAATGGCGGCGCCCATCATTGCGATGATAGAACCCCCCATGCTGGTAACTCGCGGTGACGATGACTTTATCGTTAAAACGCGCTCTGGCCTTGATCAGCGCACGATTATCGGCCAAGTAACCGCTGCCAGTGGTTTGATGGATGTATTTGTTAACGACAAAGAAGTTAGCGTTGATAAAAATGGGATATTCCAACACCGCGTGCCGCTGGAAGGCCGACAAACCAAAGTTGAAATTATCGCTATCGATACACAGGGTGAGCGCGCCAAGCTTGCATTTAAATTGGAAAAAGAAAAACTGCCCCAGCAAAACTTATACGCCGATGGTGAATCGGTAACAAAAGGCAAAACGGCAAAACGCAAAATTCCAAAAGTTAATTTTGGTAACTACTATGCCTTGGTTATTGGCAATAGCGAATACGAAACCTTACCGGACTTAAACACCACCATTGCCGATGCCGACGCAATGACCAAGATATTAAGTGATAAATATGGCTTTAACGTCACCAAACTTATTAACGCTACGCGTTACGATATTTTATCGGCGCTAAATAACTTACGTGGTAAGTTAACCGAGGATGACAATCTATTAGTTTATTATGCAGGTCATGGTGAACTTGATGAAGTCAACAGTCGCGGCCATTGGTTGCCGGTAGACGCTGAAGACTCCAGCACCGCCAACTGGATATCCAATATTGCAATCACTGACTTATTAAATGCCATGAGCGTCAAAAAAGTACTAGTTGTTGCCGACTCTTGTTACTCAGGCGCAATGACACGCTCAACATTAGCTCGACTCGATGCGGGACGCTCGGATAAAGCATGGGCAAATTGGTTAAAACTGGTGGCAGAAAAACGCTCTCGCTTATCGTTTAGCTCAGGTGGACTCGCACCCGTGCTTGACGGCGGCGGTGGCAAGCACTCAATTTTTGCCAAAGCATTATTAGACGCATTAGCAAATAATGAAACAGTTATTGAAGGTCGACAACTGCATTCGCAAGTTGCGCAAGCAGTGAGTTACGCTGCGTCTGCCGCGCAGTTTGAACAATCACCTCAGTATGCGCCAATACGTTTTGCTGGCCATGAATCGGGTGACTTCTTATTCGTACCGAAGTAAAACAGCAGCAGCAAAATATGCAAATGGCTTAAAGCATAAGGACACTAATATCATGCTAGAAAAAACAATAACAACTCTGCATCGCTTGTTATTTTCTGCATGCATTATTTTGCTGCTGCCGCAGGCGTATGCCGAATCCGATCCAGACGGGGCATTAAACGAAGCACTTCCAGAGCTACCCGCAATGGACAATCGAAGTCTTGGCGCAATTATTGAAAAGTTGGATCCAGAAGTACAAGGCCGCCCCGGTTATTGGCAGCTTCAGGCAAAAGATATTTCCGCGCAGGTTATCACTGACGAAAAAGCCGATCGTATGCGAATTATTGTTAGAGTGGCATTAGTTAAGGGCTTGGATAAAGATTTATTATTTAGATTATTACAAGCAAACTTTGATACCGCATTAGATGCTCGCTATGCGATTGCACAAGATGTTTTATGGAGTACTTTTATCCACCCGCTATCGAGCTTAGACGAGCATGAGTTTATATCCGGCTTTGCACAAACCCTAACCCTTGCGCAAAGCTTTGGAGATACCTATTCATCCGGCGCGTTACGGTTTAACGGTGGTGATAGACAAGCCGCCGAAGAACAGCTCTATCAACATATTATTGAGCAATTTAAAAAAACTGGCCAAGCAATATAAGCGCTTTGACATCATAATCTTAACTAAGCTGAATGCACTCTCAACGCAGGCGTAAACTCAAACCACAAATAGCTGCGCCACCTAACACTAGTACTAATGGGGCGATAGACTTTAACGATAATAAATCACCGTTAAAGCCAAACAGCGATGCCGCAGCAATACCAGCGCCAGCCATTACCGCGCCGATAACCAAGCGTGCACTCGAAGGTACCGGCGCATCTTTTGCCCGCGCTACGCGCTCAAGGGGTGACATCAACATCGCTATCGGTAATAGTAAACACAGCAATACCGCCAACCATAACGGTCTTGAATACCACCAGTCAGCCGAGTTAGGCACTAAGGTCAAACCAAAGCCGCTGCTGATATAAGACAGGCCTAAGACCAATACCAAAATGGTCATATGCCAAAGGTAAATGGTCATAATCATAGTGTTGATAATCACGGTGCAAGTCCAAAAACGCAGACCCGCCAATAGTCTTTGCATCGGTTTTTCGATCGCAAGCAATAGACCAAACTGAAAAACACCTAGTGCGATTAATGTAATCTTGGGCGGCAGTGTATTACTAACCGCTTCACCGGGCGAACCCGCCATCGCCAATGGATAAGGTCCTTTAAAAATTAGCAGCATCAAAACCAACAAAGCCACCGCAGACACAGCGATAAGCAGCGACGGCTTACCCAAACGACCATCGTGCCAAGCAAAACCTAAATGATGCACCGCTAGCCAAATCCAAAAATAATTACTCCAACCCAGCCATTGAATATTCCATTGAAAAAACGCCAGATCAACTAATGCCGCCATCAGCACATAAAAACCGAGCGAAAGAAAACCCCAGCGACGCCAAAACGCATAAGTCGCAGGCGCGAGTAAAACAATCATCGTATAGATGGCTAAAAACCAGGTTGGCACTAACGCGGCTTGGCTAGCAAACACAACGGTGTCAGTACTGGCACCGAAAAGATTCAAGCCAAATGCCATAAAAGCCCAAAAGACAATTAGCACTAATAAAGGCGTTAGCAAGCGATGTAAACGGCCGGTAAGCCAATTAGCATAATTGAAAGGGGTATTATTTTTAGTCGCGCTCTCTAAAGAGATGGCATTGGAGTAACCGCCAACAATAAAAAAGATCGGCATCACTTGAAACAGCCAAGTCAACCAGCATGTCCATGGTGCAACTTCTAACATCATCACTGATGAAAAGTCACCGGTAGTACTTTCAAAATACGCGGTTGCAATTAACCAGTGGCCGGTAATCACAAATAATATAGAGGCTGCTCTGAGAAAATCGACATAACGATTTCGACTCGCTGGGGTTTGCTCGGCAATTTCGCCTGCTTGTGACCATATACCCATAAGTAAACTCCACTTATTCGTGCTTATTAATTTGGATTTTCTTAATCAATATTTATCGCTGACGGTCAAGGACATCCGTATTTATCCACGTGCGCTACGTCTCAATTTTCGCCGCTAATCAGCTTAGCCTCTGTGCTTGCATATTTTCGCCACAATTGATGCACATTTGTTTATTACCTTAACAATGTCTGGCGAACAGCGTTAATGGCCATATTGAATCGGATGGTATTTTGGCTTATAAGGCTTATAAGTCAATATCTTAACCGACATCGCCACAATAATCCTATAGATTACACAAATCAGGTTTTTGTTAATCGATAGCTAATAAATAGTTCATGAATTGGCAGATGAATAAGCCGTAAAATCTCAACGAGCTTAAGCATTGTCAATAAGAGCGAATGCAACGAGGTGGTAGCTATGCAATCAAAATCCAAGGAACGTTTAAGCTCATGTACAAATACAAACACAAGTCTTTCATTGCTAATAAAAACCACGGTAATTAGCGCATTAATTTCTCCACCACTTATTTATCCACAGCTAAGCTTCGCTAATCAATTAGATAAGTCGGCAAATACTATTTCACCGGCGCGAAAAATTATTCATCGCACTGATCGAGATAAAGTCAAACCACGCAAGCGCCCAGCCAGTATTCAGTATCGAACCATTGATGGTAGTTATAATAATATTGCCAGTCCGAATCTTGGTGCTAGCCACGAGCAACTGACTCGCTTAGTCGATGCGGCTTATGCCGATGGTATTGCCAGCATGGCTGGCCCCAACCGGCCCAGTGCGCGGGATATTAGCAACCATGTTGTCGCCTTAGCGTTTGAAACTGAATCGCTGTCAAACGAACTCAATCAAAGTGATTTTTTGTGGCAGTGGGGACAATTTATCGATCACGATATTGATTTAACTGATGGTATAGATCCGCCAGAGCCGCAAAATATTATTGTGCCCGCCGATGACGCTTACTTTTTACCGGGCAGTGAAATTCCATTTAACCGTTCAATTTACGATAGTAGCACTGGCATTGATTCACCTCGCCAACAGCTTAATGAAATCACCGCATGGATAGATGCCTCCAATGTCTATGGCTCAGATAGCGAACGCGCGAATGCCATTCGCACTTTGGATGGCAGTGGTAAATTAAAAGCCAGTGCGGGTAATTTATTACCCTTTAATACTTTTGGCTTGGCTAACGCGGGCGATAATGGCGAAAACTCTGCCTCCTTATTTCTAGCTGGAGATGTTAGAGCGAACGAACAGATTGGCCTAACAGTGATGCATACGCTATTTATGCGTGAACACAATCGACTGGTTGATCAATTAAGTGCACAACATCCAGATTGGGACGGCGAAAAACTTTATCAAAAAGCTCGTCAGCTGGTTGGCGCGCAAATGCAAGCCATTACCTTTAATGAATTTTTACCTGCACTATTAGGTGAAGATGCGATTGCGCCTTACCGCGGTTATAACAGCGATATTGATCCTAATATCAGTAATCTGTTTTCTACCGCCGCTTACCGCTTTGGTCATAGCGCTTTAAGCTCTACCATCTTGCGTTTAGATGCCGAAGGTAACACTTCAAGCTTCGGCGACCTACCACTACGCAATGCGTTTTTCTCGCCTTGGCGTTTAGCGGCTGAGGACGGAATCGAACCCATCCTGCGTGGTTTGGCCGCGCAGCAGTGCCAAACTATCGATACCTATTTAGTAGAAGATGTACGCAGTTTCTTATTTGGCAATCCGGCTGCCGGTGGCTTTGATCTTGCCGCATTAAATATTCAACGCGGTCGCGATCATGGCTTACCCGTCTATAACGATGTACTACGCTCGGTGGGTTTAACGCCCGCAGAAGAGTGGCATCAAATTACCAGCGATGTTGATGCACAGCGTGGGCTTAGAGACGTTTATAGTTCGATTGAAGACGTAGACGTTTGGGTTGGCGGCTTAGCAGAAGATCCATTGCCGGGTTCGCACTTGGGATTATTATTTACAGTGATTATTAAAGAGCAATTTGAAGCGCTACGCGATGGTGATCGATACTGGTATCAGCGAATCTTAAATCGCAATGAATTAAGACGTATAGAAAATACTACGCTAGCCGATATTATTCGTCGCAATACTAGTATTGGTGACGAACTGCCTGAAAATGTGTTTACTATTTCGGATCGCACTAGCGATGAGATTAATGATGATCGTAACCGCAGACGAACTCAAAAGAACGACACTGGAAGTAGCGATAGATCTTCTCGCCAAGGTAATAGCGAACTGCGTTTTTAAATAATAGGCGAAAACAACAAATACAAGGCGCTAATGAATTTTGCAGACACACTCGGCAATTAATGTAGAATGCCTGTGTGTCGCCAAGTTTATAAACGCAAACAAGAATAAGAGCCTTGTGTATTATGGAATATAGCAATCGATCCATAGCTAAAAGCAAAACCATTGCACTAGTCGCTCATGACAATTGTAAACAAGATTTACTGCAATGGGCGACTACTAACGCCAAGCAATTATCTTCGCATATCTTACAAGCCACCGGCACCACGGGCTCGCTGTTAGAAAAGCAGTTAACAACACCGATTAAAAAATATTTATCCGGCCCGCTAGGCGGCGACCAGCAAATTGGCGCGGCAATCGCCGAGGGTAAGGTCGATATTTTGATTTTCTTTTGGGATCCATTT
>CAJQQO010000097.1 GCA_905480475.1 uncultured Pseudomonadales bacterium
ATAGCTGCACGTCAATTTACCTTTGGCTTGTTGTATCAAGTATTAATAATAGGGTTTGGAAAATAGATCGCAATACACGCTTGATAGTGAGCGATTCTACACTGACAGGCCTTGGAGGTCATAGAATAATTAATGCGAGGAGGTAGGGGGCTGAAAAATATTCGATTGATAAACGCTGTGAAATTAAAGAAGCCATCCGTGGCCTAATTAGTCCGATTTTTTAAAAATATCTTACAAACCGGTTTAGTTTCTGCTTGTACGGCCATGACCTCTGCGATCGCGATCCTGGTCTTTACGATGTTGCTTGTGCTGTTTGTAATGCTTATTGCGTGATTGATGTTTGTCATACTGGCGATGCTTTAAGCGATCAAAGTTGTTGAAGTACAAGCTATAAGCAAAATTCGATCGCGAGCGATAATCATTGCAGTAGCGGTGATCGTGCTTGCCGCGATGGCTACGGTGCGAGTCGCGATATCTATAGTCATGGCGATTATATCGCTTAGAGTGATGTCGATTGTCGTATCGATCATTGTATCGATGCTTGTCTCTATAGCGATGCTTGCGATGATTGTCGCTATAGTGGACGTTCAGCTTAAGAGAGCTATAGTCGCCGCCATGTTTGTTGTGATGAATCGCATAAGCGGTTTCTGCTTGAGCGGCTGAAATAACAGTTAGTCCGCTGCATAGCGCCGCAATTTTGATGCTATTAATAAATGTCATGCTGTTTACCTCGCATTCGTTAGGTCTTGCAGACCCTTGGGTCGGGCTAGGCAGCCTGTTTTTAGGCTACGGTGCAATTATCGTCAGTTAAGCTGAACGTGACCTGAATAGAAGACGCAGGGGCAGAATTGGGGGTGTATAGAGGCAGTATGCGGGCTATATGAGTGGCAATGGGCAGAAATGTGGAAATGTATAGCGTTTATCCAAATACTGCCGAGGAACAGTCGATCAATGGTTATTCGTAGGCAGCAACGGCTAATTCGATATGCTCGATAAACTGTTTACTTTCTTCCGAATCCTCATCAGCGCTTTGGTTAAGCCCAAGTCGGTTAAAAGCACCCACGTTAGCCTGATCGGTCTTGGCCAGCGGGTGATCGGGGTCTTTAATGCTTTGCAGCGTAGCGACAGTGACCAGGTCGGTATAGTCAGCGGCGGCAATATCGCGGTTAAAGTTCATATATTCCATGGGTACGCAGACCAGCTCTGCAGGAAAGTCCCAGGCTTTTAGAATCCGTGCTCCGATTTCTGGGTGGATTGCATCTATTACTGCTTCCAGCGTTTCTACATTCGACAGCAACTTTCGATTTTCTTCGGCATAGGTCAGTATCGGTAGCATCCCAATACGGTGAGTCAGGCCTGCAAGGCTTGCTTGATCGGCTTGTAAGCGCGGCTGGCCTTTTGCCAAAGCGTGCGCGATACCAGCAATTTCGGTGCTTTTAGTCCATGTTTCGCGCAACATCGAATCAATTACATCGGTTGTCGCTTGAAACATTTGCTTCATAGCCACGCCGGTCGCTAAGTTACAGGTGTAGTTGAGACCTAGCCGCGTGGTTGCGGTACGTAGATTTTCAATCGCCATATTGCCACGAAATAGTGGGCTGTTAGATACCTTAATAATTCTGGCAGTAATTGACGCATCACGTTCAATAACCGAGCAAAGCGATTGAACGGTAACATTAGGGTTTTGCGCGGCTTCACGAACATTCAAAGCGACTTCGGGTAGGGTAGGCAGTGTTAGTTGATCGTTTTCAATGGCGTGGATCAGCTTGTCGCGAACTTGCTCAATAATCTGTGACATGGAGTGTTGATGCTCTTCAGTAGGTCCCTAATTGATTGCCAGATGCCGCGTGATTGCCTACACAATCGCCAGATAAATGGCAGATTATCAGTGCAAGCCGCTATTGTTCCTGATCAGTGTGAGTGATCGGGACAATCAGCGCTAATTCGCAGCATCACTATTATTTATAGCATAGGGCAGAGCTTTTACCTCGATCCTTACTGAAGCTTGTGGATCATCTTTAAGTGTGAGTTGCGTTTGCTCGCTAATTGAAGCCACTTTGAGCACCGCAAGTCCGGCCATATGGCCGCTTTGCAGGTTGGAATCCGCGTCTTGAGCCGATGCTGGATTTGCCACTGAACTGACAATATTACCTAGCGACTTGCCCTGCTCATTGAGCAGCTCAGCGCCCGGCAAAATATTGACATCGCTATTAATCTCAATACCGTAACAACGTCGTTTAACTTGACCGCGATATTTTAAGCGGGCAATAATTTCCTGACCGGTATAGCAGCCCTTAGTAAAGCTAATGCCATTTAGATAATCAAAGTTCAGCATTTGCGGAATAAACTCACCAACGGTTTGCAGTTGCACAAAGCCGATGCCTGCATCAATAAGCCGGTATTCCCATTGCGCTGCGCCACGCCAGTGCGGGGGATTACTAGCACTATTTATCTGCTGAACAAATTTATTTGCGGCAGTTCTTTTGACCCAGTGAATTAAACCAATATTATTAATGGCCTCCTTATGGGTAGATTCTTCGCTGATGATATTGGCGCAAAGCGTAAAGCTATCGTCATCAGTGATTAATAGTTGCTGCTGATCATTTAGCTTGCTACTGGCAAATGCGGCGTAGTCTTCACTTAAATCCACCAATGTGGCTTTTGAAAATACCGCATATTTATTTAATGCCGCCAGCGCTATTGGAATAACCGCTAAAGGCATATGGAGCAGGTAGTGATCATCGGTTACACAATGCAGAGTAAAACTGGAGTGCATTCGGCCTTTGGGGTCGCAATGGGCAGACAGCGTGCTATTGCCTGCGGTAAGTGCATCGACATCTGCCGTTAGCTGTCCTTGCAAGAACTTGCTTGCATCCGGGCCGCTAATATCGATTAGGCCATAGTGATGCAGCGGATATATCGCTGGGGCATCATCAATGCTTAAAGACTCATTGGCAAAGTACGTTAAGGCTTGATGGCAGCTATTGGTCGGTAGTGTTGACAATAATACTTGCCACCAGCTATCGGGTGAGGCGTGAGATGCAGACATGCATTTATCCTAAATAAAAAGCGTGTGTTATTGAGTTTGGCTTTGGCTGATAGAAGCTGTATCGCTGTTGTGTTGTTGTCGCAAATTATAAAAAACGTCTACTTCTGCAAACTTGCCGTTATTTTAGCAGTAAGACGCAGTCCGGAATATAACATCGCCGCGCAATTCTGCCATTAATATAACTGGGAACAGGCGATATTCACTTTATTGTGCCGTGGCTTAAGGTATCATACCGCGCCATGACTATTAAGCTTAGTGAAGAAGAAAGAGCAGAGTATAACCGCGTTATTTGGCATAGCCGACGTGGAATGCTTGAGCTGGATTTAGTATTAGAGCCCTTTGTTAAAAACCACTACCTTAAATTGGATGAGGAGGGGCAGGCATTGTATCGACGCTTATTGTTGTGCGAAGATCAGGACCTGTTTAACTGGTTTTTAAAAAAAGCAGTAGCGTCAGACGTTGATCTAGCCGCAATGGTTGAAATGATTTTGCAGTACAGTCGCAGCCAAGCCAAATAGCCGTAGCCGAACAAAGTAATGGCTTAGTCTATCTTTGTTTTAATTGATTTATTACAGTACGTTTTATTAGATTAAATCTTAATTAAAAGGAATATTCGCATGGATGCGTTGCAAGTAATCTTTACTCCCTCTGTTTTTGGTCGATTCTATCTTGTTGCAATATATTGCGCCGCTGTTTATGTGCTGGTTCGGCAGTGGGCGAGCGCGCTAGTTATATTGTTGTTACTTTTTTTCCTGCTGTTATTTTTTTATTTCGAATGGCAAAAATATTTTGCAGCATCGACACAAAGACCGACCGGGCTGCGATATCAAAACAAACGGTGGGCGGTTTATGTGGCAGGTGAATGGCAAGCATTGCAGTCGGTACGCTATTATTATCGACTGCCTTGGCTTATTGTGCTGCGAACGGAGGCTTACCCTAGTCACAAGTGCCGCTTGTTAATTATCTGGCGCGATAGTGTGACTGCTGAGCAATGGCGCAAGTTAAATATTTATCTATCCGTTTGATCGGTTTGCTGCGCTGGTTTTTTTGCCCGAAATGTTGGAGGGTACAAAACTGTATCATGCGCAAACTCGTTTTCATTAGGGTAGTCCAGCGTATAATGCAGGCCGCGGCTTTCCTTGCGGCTTAGCGCCGAATTAATAATAATTTCTGCAACCAAGGCGAGATTGCGTAGCTCAATCAAATCGCTAGATACTTTGTAATTGCTATAGTATTCAGCGATCTCCTTACGTAACAAGTGGGCTCGATGCTGTGCTCGCTCCAAACGTTTTGATGTTCTAACAATACCAACATAATCCCACATAAAGCGGCGTAACTCGTCCCAGTTATGCGAGATAACCACGTCTTCATCCGAATCGGTTACTTGCGATTCATCCCATACGCTAGGCACGCTTTGCCATTCGGCGTGATCGAGTTTTTGCAAAATGGAATTGGCTGCGGCCTGCGCGTAAACAATACATTCCAGCAAGGAGTTACTGGCCATTCGATTCGCTCCATGCAAACCGGTAAAGCTAGTTTCACCAATAGCATATAGGTTAGAAATGTCGGTAGCGCCGCGTTGATCAACAACAATACCGCCGCAGGTATAGTGCGCGGCCGGTACAACCGGTATCGGCTGCTTGCAAATATCGATCCCCAAATCTAGGCAGCGTTGATAGATAGTCGGGAAGTGCGACTGAATAAATTCGGGTTCGCGGTGGCTAATATCCAGATAAACGCAGTCGCTACCTAGGCGTTTCATTTCATGGTCAATGGCTCTTGCCACAACATCACGTGGTGCCAGTTCGCCACGCTCATCAAAATTTTGCATAAAACGCGTGCCGTCTGGCAGCAGTAGTTTACCGCCTTCGCCGCGCACGGCTTCGGTGATTAAAAACGATTTAGCTTGGGGGTGATACAAACAGGTCGGGTGGAATTGATTAAACTCCATATTGGCAACTCGACAACCCGCGCGCCATGCCATGGCGATACCATCGCCGCTAGCACCATCAGGATTGCTGGTATACAAATAAGCTTTACTTGCTCCGCCAGTGGCTAGTACCACAAAGCGCGCCTGAAAAGTTTTTACTGCATTGGTTTCGCAATCAAGTACATAAACGCCACCACACACAGGCGAGGGTTTATCGCGCTCGACAATTACATCGATAGCGACATGGTGCTCAAAGGTTTTGATCGAGGGATGCTCGTAGAGTCGTTTGACCAGCGTTTCTGATACCGCTTTACCAGTTGCATCAGCAGCGTGAATAATCCGCCTGCTGCTATGGCCACCTTCGCGAGTCAGATGGTAGTCGCTAGCATTGTCAGCTTCGATGTTTGGTGAGCTTGTTGGATGGGCGTTTTCAGCCGTCGCATCTTCGCGGGTAAATGCCACACCTTGATTGATCAACCACTCAATGGCTTCACGACTGCGCTCTACAGTGAACCTAACCGCATCTTCGTGACATAGACCTGCCCCGGCAACCAAGGTATCTGCACAGTGTGCGTCGATGCTGTCTGCCGCATCTAGTACGGCGGCAATACCACCCTGAGCGTAATAGGTTGAGCCTTCGGTGATTTGCGATTTGGAAATAATCGCCACTTTTGCTTTGTCGGCTAAGTCTAACGCCAGAGTTAAGCCTGCGGCGCCGCTGCCGATAATGACAACATCATATTGGCTGTTGTTATGCATAAATACTTCTCATGTTATTGGTCTGTTTTTGTATGCCACTATCGTGTTCTATTGATATGCGCTATATGTTGTCTATTTGTTACAGTTCGTCTACTTCCTAGTCTTGTCCTGTTATTGGCAGAACATTGCGGCTGCTAGAGTGTTGCCAAGCTGCTAGTGTTAAGCAATATCGATAAGCTTATTTATTTGCTGTCCCGCTTATGCGCTGCGATTTGGACGCGACAGCTGAAGGCAAGGTGAGCGAGTAAGGGTAGCGAACTTTGCGACATTTGCCTTATAAGCACGGCTATCCCGATGCTGTGATTTGAACTTCTATGCTATGGTAGCTGTCTGAATTGTTAGTCTCAACTGCTTATAAACAAACAAGTTATTTCTTTTGCCTTACTTAATGGTCGATTTCGGTTAATAAGCGCAAAAATTAGAGACCAGCCTTGATTGAGGCTGGTAGTAAAATGGGGATACAGGCCAATGAAAACAATAACGGGCGCCAGCCTTGCGATTGTTACAGAATGGTTATATTGCATCTTGATAACGCCGCACAGTGCCGATTATCAATTGTTCAGCAATGATCCCGCGATGATCTTTTATGCTGGCAAGGATGTTATTCGTTAAATGAGTGATGCAGATGCGCAATTGGTTGCGCGCGTCCAACAAGGGGACAAAAAGGCTTTTGATCTACTGGTACTTAAGTACCAGCATAAGATTCATAGTCTGATTTCCCGCTACGTGCGCGATCATGCCGAAGTGCAGGATGTTGCCCAAGAAGCCTTTATTAAGGCTTATAGAGCAATTAACAACTTTCGATCGGAAAGTGCTTTTTATACGTGGATGTATCGAATTGCGATAAACACGGCTAAAAACCATCTGGTTTCCCGGTCCAGAAGACCGCCCAGCACCGATATTGATGTGGGCGAATCTGACGAATATTCGGGATTTAACGTATTACAGGATATCGATACGCCAGAAAATATCCTGCACGGTAACGAGGTCGCCGAGATCGTTAAGCAGGCTCTAGATGGATTGCCAGAAGATTTACGGACTGCGGTAACTTTGCGTGAGTTTGATGGTCTGAGCTACGAGGATATTGCCGACGTTATGTCATGTCCGGTTGGCACGGTTCGATCAAGGATTTTCAGAGCGCGCGAAGCGATTGATAAATTGGTTAGACCGACATTGAATCAATAACTTAATCTACCCACTTTTTAAAACATTTTAATGGTTTAAAGCTTATGAATGAGCAGTTAGTAGAAACCCTATCGGCCATCGTTGATGGTCAAGCTGATGATCTTGAAGTCCGACGCTTGTTAAAAGCCTTGGATAATGCATCGGATGAAGAGGCCCAGTTAATTCTGGCTCAATGGGAACGCTTTCAAACAATTGGTTCCACCATGCGTGGTGAACAAGCCAACTTTACCGCAAGCGCTGGTTTTGCCGCAGCGGTGTCAGCTGCGATTGATGCGGAACCGCCAATTGCATCTACCGATAGCCATTCGGGTATGGATTTAAATATTGATTCGCAGAGTAATCCTGCAGCTAATTCGGCGGCCAGTTCTTCTATTGATAGTGCTGCTGTTGCTCAGGCATCGGGCGGCGAAACAACTCATAGCAACTCGCAGCCGTTTTGGCGTCAATTTGCAGTTGCCGCAACCGTTGCTTTTGCGGTTATTATTGGTGTGCAAGAGTACGGATCGTTTTCTGGTGCTGCGGATTCAGGTGTAAGCGCTATAGCCTCGGTTGAAGATAATCAAGCGCCAGCGCAAGCTGCTTCAGTTCAAGCCACTAATAGCAGCGGCCAGTTACTGCTTGCTGCGGCTGATGCCAAGCCAGCTATCAGTCAGGATGCAGTACTAAGCGAGGCAGATCGATTGGAAGCGGCTGCAGCGCAGCAACGATTAAATGAATATATTTTGCAGCACACTAGCCATGCTGCCCAGCAGAGCGGCCAGGGTATTATCCCGTTTGCTCGATTAGCTAACTTTGAAGAAGAGTAAGGGATGATTCTTTATAGTATTTGCTTGTGACTGTCTTTTGCTTTTGATGATTGCTTGCTTATAACTATTGTTTGCAAACTTGCATCATTTGTAATTACAGAAGAGTCACGCGATCAATAGTTTTGATCCATGACAACTCAATGATCATCAACTGTCATACGATTAATTAAAGTTACTCTTTAAACAATGAGACAAATGTTAGCTATCAATAATTTTTTTACTCTCCAGCTCAATTTGCACAACTTTATCGTTGTCTGCAAAACTGTGTCTAAACGTGCTTTAAGCGTGCCTATGTGCACGCTTTTATTTTTGTCGTGTTTTGCCGTTAGCCTAAGTTTCCATACGGTTGCCGAACAGCGAACGCCTGAACAATTGCTAATGCAGATGGAAGAAAGCACTCGCCAGTTAAATTACCAAGGTACTTTGGTGTATAGCCAAGGGCATCGAATGGAAACGCTAAAGATATTTCATAAGCTTGAAGATGGTCAGCGTTGGGAGCGATTGGTACATCTAACCGGTACGCCACGAGAAATTATTCGTCGAGGTGAGAAGGTTATTTGTGTTCACCCTAAAACCGGCGTCGTTAAGCTAGAAAACGCTATTCCGGCAGGTCCTTTCGCACGTAATTATCAAGCCCAACTGCGCAGCGTTAATGAACCTTATACGATTAAACTATCGGGCAATACGCGGGTAGCCGGTCGCGATGTGATTGTGCTTGCCGTGCAACCTAAAGATGCATTTCGATACGGTTTTAAATTAGCCTTAGATAGTGAAACTGGTTTGCTATTGCAGTCTTTAATGGTCGATGAAAAAAATAAAGTGCTGGAGCGTTTTGAATATACTGAGATAGAAATCGGTGGTGAAATCACTATGGAGCAGTTGTCTCCCAAGTTTGATATCGCCCGTGACCAGTTATCCATTGTGGATGTGTCAAAAGCGGTTAGCGTTCCGATTTCCGGCATGGTAAATAGCAAGGCAGAGCAAGAGTTAACAACCGAGCAGCGCGAAGCGAAGTTGTGGAATGTCGGTTGGTTGCCTGCTGGATTTTTGATGTCTTCGTCGCGCAATGATAAAGATTTTAGCGGTAGTTCAGAAGCTGCTGTGCAAAAAGGTACTGCTCAAAACGATGCTACGCAAAAAAGTACTGC
>CAJQQO010000098.1 GCA_905480475.1 uncultured Pseudomonadales bacterium
CTAAGTTGTTACCAGCATTGTTATCAGCCGTTGCACCTTTATTGCTGAACGAGCCGGCGGCACTACCTCTTAGATCTACTTCTATGTCGTACCAGCGCGCGCCAAAGGTCGCTGTGAACTGCTCTGAAACATCGATACTAACCTCGCCAAACACACCGTATTGCTCATCGGTGCGTATGACATCGTTTCTAAAGATAACACCCTCTGCCCAAACTCCTTTGTCCCTAGCAGAAGAGCCCTCCGCCGAAAAGTTAGGGCCAAAACTTTGTCCACCCAGTAATTCAGAACCAGGGTAGGTGAACTGGTTATCTTCATGTAATTCAAGGTGGCTATAAAAACCGCCAAAGGTTGCTCTTACAGGCGAACTCTGGTCAGTAGAGAAACGTAATTCGTGAGTTTCTACCTCGGTTTTAACTTTTGTGTCAACAAAAAGGTTGGGCGCTTGGCAAGAACCGCTCACTGGTGGAGTATTGTCGTAGCTAAGTACATCGTTGGTACAAATGTAATAAGGAAGATATTCACCAACGAATAAATAATCAGTGTAATCCACAATTTGATCCGACTCACGATCAGTAAATGCGCCGGTATAAACAACATCAAGCGCGCCTAAGCGTCCTTCGAGTGTCCAGTTAGTATTAATGTACTCGTCTTCAAGCGTATCTTCTTCATAGCGTTGGATTTTAAGATCACCTAACTCAGGATCCTCAAAAAACACACCATCAGAGTCAATCGTTTGTTGCGAAACTGCAACTACTAAGCGCCAGTCTTCATCAATTTGCCATAAGCCGCTAAGTCGTGCGCCGGCATAGGTAACTTCGTTAAAGTTGTCCTCCACCTTGTTATCATTATTGGCGGATAAAAGAGTGACATTGGACAAATCAGCACCGGCGGTTGCTGTACCCTGAAAACCACCCGGTTGAAAACGCGCGCTTTCTGCCGCTGTAATACTACCGGCAACATTATCGATATAGCCACCTTGCTTATCGACATAAATAACACCGCGCAAAGCCACCGCATCATTAACCGGCGCGTTGATCACGACCTCAAAATTTGTACTTGGGTCACCACCTTCGGTAATCGCTCCGCCTAATTTCAGCTTGCCATAAAAGCTTTCGAGGTCAGGCCTATTGGTAATTAAACGCACGGTGCCCGCCTGCGAGCTGGCACCAAACAGCGTACCTTGCGGCCCTTTAAGTACTTCAATACGATTCAAATCAGCCGCATAAACATCCAAGTTACGCCCTGGCTGCGACAGTGGTTGTTCGTCGAGATATAAGGCCACGTTAGGCGCAAGACCGGCGACGCCCGAGGTGGTCAGATTTGGTGTAGTAGAAGCCACACCGCGAATATAAATGGTGTTTTGGCCTGGCCCACTACCACCAGCGGTAACGCCAGGCATCTGAATAAGGTAATCGGTGAAGTCAGTAATGCCCAACTGCGCGAGCGACTCTTCATTTAATGCAGATACAGCCACAGGAATATCCTGAGTGCTGGCTTCTTGCTTGGTGGCGGTAACAATGACTTCTTGAATTTGGGCCTGTGCTTGAGCACTAGAGGCGAGGATGATGGCACTTAATAAAGCATTTCGCTTAAACATGCAGTGTCCTTATTTTTCTTTAGAGTTAATGTGAGGCAAGGCGAACCATGCGGAGATTTATTTATCGATATAATATATTGTATTCTATGCATTTTATGCAACTTAAAATACCCCAAGCAACTAAAATATCGATTAAATTCCGTCTATATGGCAGATTTACATAGATTTTTCGCCAACTTGGCGGATACTCACTGACCAGAAAATAATAGATGTCTATCAAATCTGAAAGAAATAGCTCAGACTAATCTTAGCTAATGCTTAGTGCACTAAATATGATTAATAATCACCCAGCTGTCTTCTTTAGCCTCTATAAGGCCAATCGGCGACGGCCATAACAATGAAGCATCCACGACAAGTATTAACGACAATAACAAGGTGCGGGAGCAGTAATGACTAAGCAGTATCAGTCGGAGTATCAAACAGGTGAAGACAATGTTCAGATGTGGGGGATGGACATCCATAACCCGGTATTTTTTATCAGCTCCAGCCTAATCATCGCATTTGTCGTTGCCACATTAGTTTTTACCGACCAAGCCAACGAAGTACTCTCAGCCGCGCGCGCCTGGTGCCTCGCCAGTTTTGACGGTTTTATGATGACAGCGGTTAACGCCTTGCTGTTATTTTGCCTTGCGCTAATTGTTTTACCGGTCGGTGCAATTAGACTCGGCGGACAAAACGCTAAGCCGGAGTTCAACCGGCTAAGCTGGTTCTCCATGCTATTTGCTGCAGGCATGGGCATTGGATTGATGTTTTGGGGTGTAGCCGAACCCATGGTGTATTTTACTGGCTGGGCTGGCACCCCCTTTAATGTCGAACCCTGGTCCGATGAGGCCGCAGGCTTGGCGATGGGCGCTACGGTTTATCATTGGGGCCTACATGCCTGGGCCATTTATGCTGTGGTCGCCCTTGCATTAGCATTTTTTACTTACAACTGTGGCTTGCCGCTAACCTTGCGTTCGGCCTTTTACCCCTTGCTCGGCGAGCACTGCTGGCGCTGGCCGGGACATGTGATTGATACCTTTGCGGTAGTGGCGACCATTTTTGGCTTGGCCACATCAATGGGCTTGGGCGCATCGCAAATCAACGCTGGTATGACCATGCTGCTGGGCGTGGAGGATGGTTTCAACGTCAAACTTGCCATTATTATCTTGGTTACTTTTATCGCGATTTTATCGGTCATGCGAGGACTCAAAGGCGGCGTAAAAGTGTTGAGTAATATCAACATGGTTATGGCTGCCCTGTTGTTAGTATTTATTGCCGTAATAGGTTCACTGACAAATATTGTCGATTGGATATCTTCGACCACCGTGCATTACGTTAGCAATATAATCCCGCTAAGCAACTGGGTAGGTCGAGAAGACACGCAATGGATGCAAGACTGGACTGTGTTTTATTGGGCTTGGTGGGTAAGCTGGTCACCGTTTGTTGGGCTGTTTATCGCGCGTATATCCAAAGGTCGTACCGTGCGCGAATTTTTATCCGCTGTATTAATCATACCGACAGTAGTAACGATTATCTGGATGAGTATTTTTGGCATGAACGCAATAGAGCAGGCGCAAGCCGGTATTGGCAGCCTTGCTGGGGGAGTCACGTCCATCAGCCTTGCCACCTTCCAGATGCTGGAAAACCTGCCGTTTGCCGAACTAACAACGGCTGTCGGCATTCTGTTGGTATTAGTATTCTTTATTACTTCCTCCGATTCTGGCTCGCTGGTTATCGATAGCATCACGGCAGGCGGTAAGTTAGACTCTCCTGTATCGCAGCGAGTTTTTTGGGCGGTTTTACAGGGCTTAATTGCGGGCGTACTTTTGTATGGCGGTGGCAAAGATGCACTTAATGCGCTGCAAGCCGGCACGGTCATCACCGGTATTCCATTTACCATTGTGCTAATTTTTATTAGCATTAGCTTGTTTAAAGGGCTTGCTTCGCACCGCAAAGCAGAACAAGCACAATCAACAAGCGTTAACAATCAAGCGATAAAAAGTAGCTAATCATGGAAAGAATCAACGAAGTGCTGGTAGCCTTGCGACGCATTATTCGGGCAACAGATTTACACTCAAAATATTTAGCCAAAAATACTGGGCTTACCTCACCACAAATGTTGTTGCTGCAAACACTGCGAAATAAAGGCGAAGATACCGTCGGCGGGGTGGCAAAAGAAATGAGCTTGAGTCAGGCAACAGTCACAACTATTCTGGATCGGCTTGAAAAGAAAGCACTCGTTATTAGAGAACGCTCGACATCTGACAGAAGGAAAGTGCTGGTTTATTTGAGTGACAATGCCTTGGAAATTTTAAAGGACGCCCCACTGCCGCTGCAGGAACAATTTACTCGCCAGTTTAGTGATTTACAGGACTGGGAGCAGCTAATGATCATCTCTTCACTTAGCCGCATTGCGCAAATGATGGATGCACAACATATTGATGCTGCGCCAGTGTTGGATGTAGGTACTTTAGACAGACAAGAGAGTGACAGCGAAGAAAAATAACTTAACTCTACAAGTCAAAACAAACAACTCTTCCAACTATTATCCGGCAGTCGGTCAATTTAACTGATTTGACTAGCCGGAATTTCATTTAAGCTTAAATCGTTTGGCGGATTTTCAATACACCAAGTGCCACCCGGATGATAAATATAAGCGACACAAGCATTGCAATTGGTACAGCCTGATTGCGTGCGCTCGCCCGATTTAAATTTATTTATCAATTGCGTATCATGAATTAACGCTCGCGCTAAAACCACACATTCAAAACCATCATCAATCGCTTGCTGCGCATTGTCTAAGGACTTAACACCGCCTAAATAAGCGAGTGGTAACTTAACAGCTTGACGAATCTTCAGCGAATACTCACGAAAATACATTTCCTTAAACTTTAAATTCTTGGGTGTCGACAGCCCTGCCACTTTCATTAGCATCCGTGAAATCGGACTAGACTTTAGTACTCGGCCAATGGCCTCTTGATTGATCGGGCTACCAAACATAAACCATGTCGACTCCATGTTGCGCCCGCCAGAAAGCACTAACATATCAGCACCTGCCAACTCTAGCTGCTGCGCAGTAATCACGCCATCTTCTGCAGTCGCGCCTCCTTTAACACCATCAGCAACATTGATTTTTGCTATTACCGCTAGATCTTTGCCTACCGACTCTTTTACAGCTTTTAATACCCGCGCAGGGAATCGCACACGATTTTCAGCACTACCACCGTATTCGTCACAGCGCTTATTACTTAAAGGAGAAATAAATTGATTGAGCAAATAGCCGTGGCCCATATGGATTTCGACAGCATCAAAATTAGCTTGCTGGGCAACTTTTGCAGCGGCGACAAACTCGTCGATAATTTGCTGCATATCTTTTTCATTCATCGCACGCTGCCAGATATTGCCATTTAGCAGCCCTGCTTTATTAATACCTGAACTCGAGCTAATGGTCGTCCCAACCTTTAGCCCTGTAACAAATGAACCACCGTGAGTAATTTGTATCGAAGCAGAACCGCCCTCTGCATGCACCGCATCGGTCACTGCGCGCAGATCCGCTAATGCCGACTCTTCCATAACCACTTGGTGTTCTAATGTACGGCCAATATGACTAACCGCACCATAGGCAACCGTGGTCAATGCCACTCCACCACGCGCAAGATCGCTATGGTGTTTTAATAACGCCTTTGTCGGACGGCCGTTGCGAGACATAGCTTCATTAGCGCCAGATTTAACAAAGCGGTTACGAAGTGTTAGAGGACCGATAGTGATTGGATCAAATGCTGACGTCATGATGCAAAACCTTAAATATTTTTTTAAACCGATTAAATCGCAATCTATTTTTCAAAATTCAATGTAGAGGCCGAGTGTAGAAGTAGAGCCCGAGTAAAAAATACGCTTCATCTCTCTTAGCTAGCCAGTCAAATATCCTAAGGCACTATACAGGGTCGCAAAGAAAAACCGGGATATTACGATCGGTGCGTGCTTGGTATTCATCAAAGTCCGGGTAAAGTGAAAGCAGATGCGGCCATAAGTCTCGTTTCTCGTCATCACTGACTTGGCGCGCAACCATTTTACGCGTTTTACCCGCTAGCGTAATTTCTATATTCGGGTTGGCTGCAACGTTGTAGTACCACACCGGGTTTACATCCATGCCACCTTGCGATGCGACTAACAGTTCTTGCTCACCTTTGGGCAAATGGATTAACGCAATCTCGCGCCAAGCACCGGACTTCTTGCCTGTCATACCCACTACACAAATAGGAAAACCACCGGGGAAATTTTTCATTAAGCGGCCTTTGCTTTTTTTAAACACCCAAACGTTCAAGCGGGTATAGGCGCGTATAATTCGTTTAATCAATTTAAAATTCTTTTGAGGAATTTCTTGCACATCTTCGCGCTTGGTTTTGACGTAGTCGTATTCGATCATGGTAAATCCTCAAAAAATAATGGCGCTTGCTATCAAAAATCGCTTAGGGGAAAGCATAGTAACCGTAGGCAATATCAGCATAGCTTACCCTTTAGTAAGTTATTATCTACTCAAAGATCTGCTAACTTCACCCGCAATCAATAAGCATCCGAAAAATAACTATTTAAAAGATAAAACAAGGCCGTTTGCGCTCGATGCTATTCAGCTGTTCATTATGCTTATACTGATATCAAGCTTGACGCTGTTGCCTAGCAAATAGACATTTCAATACAGACTCTGTCGCCTCAGTATTCAGGCAAACCTAGACCATACCCAAATGCACATTTTATATCTAACGAGAATCCCATATACAACAAGAACACTCTATCTAACGAGAACATTATGAGTTTTAATATTGCCGACGTTTGGGAGCTAGCAGCTGATCAATTTGGCGACCGAGAGTATTTAGTTTGCGATCAACAAAGACGCACTTTCCTCCAAATGGAAGAGCGTGCCAATCAGTTAGCGCATCACTTACAGTCTCAAGGTATTGGCCCCGGTGATCACGTGGGTATTTATGGGCTCAATTGCGTCGAGTGGGTCGAGTCGATGTTTGCCTGCCTGAAAATCCGCGCCGTCTATGTCAATATTAACTTCCGCTATGTTGCCGAAGAGCTGGCCTATATTTTTGACAACGCCGATCTTAAAGCCGTAATTGTCGAACGTCAGTTTTTAAGCCTACTCGATTCGCTACGCGACACCCTACCAACACTCAAACATGTACTCGTTATCGAAGACGGTACTACTAAAGAATCATCAGACACAATTTCATTGTCCTATGATAACTTTGAAACTGCACTGGCCAAGCAATCTAGCGCCCGCGATTTTGCGCCACGATCAGACGACGATCACTATATCGTTTATACCGGTGGTACAACCGGTATGCCAAAAGGTGTGGTATGGCGTCACGCTGATGTGATGTTCGCGCTTGGCGGTGGTGTCGACCAAATGACCCATGTCCCGGTGACTCGTCCAGAAGAAATTATTGCGCGTGGCGATGTTGAACAGCCGCAAGTTTTTATGTCGATCGCGCCATTAATGCACGGGGCTTCGCAATGGGCTTGCATTGGCCGTGGCGTAGTCGGAGAAAAAATTGTCTTGACCCGACATTTTGATGCCGACAATGTATGGCAGCAAATCGCCAATGAACACGTTAATGGTTTATTTATTGTTGGCGACGCGATGGCCCGACCACTTATTGAAGCCTATGAAGCTACCGAATCAAAACCGGATATCAGTTCACTGTTTTTACTCACTAGCTCTGGCGCCATTATGTCGCCCGCGATTAAAGATCTTTGGTTAGAACATTTTCCCAATCTATTTTTAATTGACAGCTTTGGTGCATCGGAAGTCGGCGGCAACGGCATGCTAATGGTGAAAAAAGGTGAAACTGAAATGACGGGTGGCGGACCGACCATTACACCGCAGCCTGACACGGTCGTTTTACATGAAGACACTTTAGCAATATTACAGCCGGGCGATAATACTATCGGCAAGATTGCCCGCAGTGGTTATATCCCTCTGGGTTACTATAAAGACGAAAAGAAAACCGCCGAAACCTATGTGACCGCAGCCGACGGCAAGCGCTATGCAATACCCGGCGACTTCGCACGCATGGAAGCCAATGGCGGAATAACGATTCTTGGACGAGGTAGTGTTTCCATAAACTCCGGCGGTGAAAAAATTTATCCTGAAGAAGTTGAAGCAGCGCTTAAAGCACACGCCGAAATATACGACTGCGTTGTTGTCGGCGTGCCGGATGCAACTTGGGGTAATCGCGTTGCTGCCGTCGCTCAAACAAGAGGAGCAAGCAAACCGACCATAGAGGAAATCATGATACATAGCCGCACTAAACTTGCCGGTTATAAGATTCCCAGAGAGATACACTATGTCGACACTATCCCCCGCTCGCCTGCTGGCAAACCGAATTATAAATGGGCAAAAGAAATCGCGATGCAAGGCAATAATACATAGGCGGTATCGCAAATAACAAACAACTTAAACAATACCTATTGAACCAGAGAAAAAGTGAGCCACTGATAAATGAAAATTGACGCAGGTATGTTAATCGGCAATCCAAGAGATGCCATCGCCTTAGCACAACGCTTAGAAGAAGCTGGCTTTGATGGAGCCTGCACATTCGAAGGACCGCATGAACCTTTTATTCCGCTGGCTGTCGCCGCCACCTATACGAAAAAAATCGAATTACTGACTACCATCGCAGTGGCTTTTGCCCGCAACCCAATGACGGTTGCCAATACCGCCTACGATTTGCAACTACTCTCCGAAGGTCGATTTATTTTAGGCTTAGGCCCACAAATTAAACCGCATATTGAAAAACGCTATAGTATGCCTTGGTCTAAACCCATTGCGCGTATGCGTGAATTTGTTGCTGCCCTGCATGCCATTTGGGATAGCTGGGAAACCGGTGAGCGCTTGGATTTTCGGGGCGAGTTTTATACCCACACCATTATGGGCCCGGCTTTTAACCCAGGCCCCAACCCCTTTGGCAAACCTAAAGTATTTTTAGCTGGCTTTGGCGAGAAGATGGTAGGCACGGTGGGCGAAATTGCCGATGGCTTTATGGTGCACCCCATCAACTCACGAAAATTTTTAGAAGAGTACAGTCTGCCCGCACTTAACGCAGGTATCGAACGCAGTGGCCGCAGTGCAAAAGATGTTGAAAAATGGTGTCAGGTTATTACCTGTATGGGCAATACGCCGGAACAAATTGAACAAAACAAAGTATGGGTCTTTAGACAATTGGCTTTCTATATGTCGACCCCTGCCTATAAACCCGCGTTAGATGTTCATGGTTGGGGCGATGATATTCAACCGGTATTAAATCGCATGTCCAAAGAAGGAAAATGGGAAGAGATGGGCGAGATTATTACTGACGAAGTGTTCCGCACCTTTGTTGCGATTGGTACTCCCGAAGAAGTAGCCGATCAAATTATTGATCGCTGCGATGGTTTGATCGACCGGGTATCACCAGCTGACTACAGCTCCAATGTCGACTTACAAGTGCAATTGTTGCAAGCATTAAAAAAGCGTTTGAATTAGAGCACCACAAACTACACGCTTAATGACAGAATAACATTAATGATAAGGTTGCGACTGCTATGGCTACATCCAACGGTTTAATTTTTTTAACGACAACTTTTCTCACTCTATTACTTGTCAGTGTACAGGCAACAGCATCATCTAACTGCGATAACTGCTGCGATAACTACAACCCCAATCGCAATGCCTACTTTGGTGATCTCCATGTACACACAGCGATATCAGCTGACGCCGTTGGATACAATGTCGCAATAAGACCCGACGATGCCTATCGCTATGCCTTTGGCGGTATTGCCAACTTACCTGATGCACAAGGCCAGATAACAAGACAATATCAAAATCCACGGCCATTGGACTTTATGGCGGTTACCGATCACGCCGAAAGTATGGGTGCGGTAACCGTCTGTAATGATGAAAGCAGTGAAGGCTATGACAGCGAGTACTGCACAGTGATGCGTAATTCCGCTGGCACTAACCCCTGGATGATGGTGAAAAGTATTGTCTCGCCTTTTCCTAGCCGTGACAAAGACGCATGCGGCGATGACTTGAGTCGCTGTGCATTAGGCCAAGTAAAAGTGTGGCAAGAAACCCAAGATGCCGCCGAGCGTTGGAATAAGCGCTGTGAGCACACGACCTTCGTAGCCTATGAATACAGCTCATTTCGCCTAGGTTCAAACTTACACCGCAATGTTATTTTTCGAAACGACAAAGTCCCAGCAGCACCACTAAGCCATATCGAAGCGCCGCATGATTATCAATTGTGGAAATGGCTGGCGAGCGATTGCTTAGACGCTAACACCGGCTGTGATGTACTTGCCATTCCACACAATATGAATATTAGTAACGGCCGCATGTTTTCACTTAACTACCCCGGTGCTTGGACCAAAAAAGCCAAGGCAGAACTTGCCCAGCTTCGTATGCGTATTGAACCGATTATTGAAATCATGCAACACAAAGGTGATTCGGAATGTCGCAATGGTTTACCCGGCGTGCAAGGTGGTGTCGATGAACTTTGTAATTTTGAAAAAATGGAAGACACAATTTTTCGCAACGAAGCAGGAGAAATAGAGGCTGGTGAATGCTATGAAGGCCCAGGCGCAGACTGGGTTCCGCATTTAGGGCCATCATGTCTCTCGCGCCAAAGTTACGCCCGTACCGCATTAATAGAGGGGCTAAGACAAGAGCAAGAAATTGGTGTCAATCCTTTTAAATTTGGTCTTTCAGCGTCTACAGATACCCATAATGCCATTGGCGGCGCAGTTGATGAAGATAACTTTCCCGGCCATATAGGTAAGGCCGACGCCACTATAGACGATAGAATTTCTGCCAGAGAAGGTAAAACGGGGGGCATATCAACAAACCCTGGCGGATTGATTGGCGTCTGGGCCGAAGAAAATACCCGCGATGCCATTTTTAATGCAATGCAACGCCGCGAAGTATTTGGTACTAGCGGGCCACGGATGAAAGTGCGTTTTTATGGTAGCTGGCAATATGAGGAATCACTGTGTAATAACAGCGATCGCAATGTACTGGCGGATTCTAACGGTGTCGCTATGGGGCAAGACCTACCCCCACTTACATCGGCAAGCAATCCGCAAGCACCACATTTTCTTGTTCAAGCACAAGCCGATCCCGGTGGCCATGCAACAGCAGCAGGAAACGATTTGCAACGACTGCAAGTCATTAAAGGCTGGATTGGTGACGACGGCGATCATCATCAAAAAGTCTACGACATTGCGGGCAATCCGAATAATGGCGCAAGCGTTAACCTCAACACTTGTGAAACGATTGGCAGCGGCCATCGCGATATGTGTAAGGTTTGGCACGACCCCGACTTCGATGCATCAAAGCGTGCAGTTTATTATGTCCGTGCAGTTGAAAATCCAAGCTGTCGATATACACAGCATGATTGTATTTCACTGCCTGAAGGACAGCGCCCCGCCGAGTGCAATGATCCACATTATCCAAAAACGATTCAAGAGCGCGCTTGGTCATCGCCAATATGGTACACACCGGAAAAGTAGTTGTGGATTTAATCTAGAAAGAAAAGCCATTATTTTTATCGTCTTTTCTTTTTTATTAACGCTTATCGGCAATCCATGACTGAACAAATTGACCCACCCGCTCCATCGCACGATCACCTTCAGGACAAACACCTTGAAGACCGTGCATACCGTGAACCATATTGGCGTTGATATCCAATAGCACTTGCACACCCGCTTTTGCCGCGCGCGATGCAAGCCGCGTTGAATCATCACAGGTGGTATCGACAGTGCCAACGCCCAAATAAAGCGGCGGCAAAGCCGACAAGTCTGCATTAATTGGCGACACCAATGGGTTAGCTAAATCACCATCGCCAATATAATTATTAAAGCGCTGACGAACCCATTCTGCATTAAGAAAAGGATCGACCCCACGCGGATTTTGCGCAGCGTCACCTGTTTGTTGCGAATCAAACCAAGGTGTTAAACCTGCATAACAAGCAGGCAATTCAATACCACGATTACGCAATTGACACATTAATGCTAGTGCCATTCCACCACCGCAGGAATCCCCCATAAACGCTGTACGCGCAGGATCTAAATCCGCCGCATCATAGACCGCTAATAATTCATCAAGCTGCTTGGGAAAGTGATGCTCTGGTGCCAAAGAATATTCAGGTATTAAAACTCGTGCGCGACAGAAACGCCCAACACTTTCACCATAACGCATGTACTGTGTAATTCCCGTCGATACAAATGCGCCACCGTGAACAAAAAAAACGGATCGAGATGGATCGGTTTCCGGGACGGATACCCAAGCACAAGGCACGCCCGCTATTTCAACGCGCTCAACAACCGTATCCTCAGCGTGATCGGTTGGATGAATCATTGTCATTTTGGAACGAACAATATCCAATGAATCATTCGCATCCATCATGCACTCAGGAAAATTGGCCAGAAAAGCTTGAAACTCTGAGCTGGGCATAATATTAGATTCTCCGTTATAGGCTGCTGACTAGGCATTAATAATCATGGGCATTAAGCGCATTGTAAGGCATTTCGCTGTCGCGCCAGTTAAACGTCGTTCACGCAGATAGGACTTGTTATAACTTAGATCGATTATCCTAAAGTTCGCGAAATCGTAATACAGTTTATCTTCGGCAAGCGTTACCTTATCGAGCTATCGATTGGCATCGCTTGGATTAAAGAATAATCAAATAAAACGTTTATCCAACACGCATACTCACTAGCAAAACCAATCATAAACGCCCTGTCGCCAACAAACCTTGAAATAGGAGCAACTAAGCAATGGACAATAGTATTCAATCCGCAAAAGATCTCGACATCAATATTGATGATAGTGCGATAGAAGCTAAACAAATAGCGGGCATTACCGACTGGGTTGCAAAACACCTTAACGGCAAAGTCACCGGTATCAAACGACTGGAGCGTTGGAGACCACAGTGGAAGGTCAGCTATAGTGCCGATGGAAAAAACAACGCGGTATTATTTAGAGGCAATCGTTCAATTGCGGGCAAGCAGGATTTACAATTCGAAATGGAAGTCATGCAAGCACTAGAAGCCAACGGTATTAAGGTGCCGCATATTTATGGCTGGGTTGATTCCCCCAAAGCCTTTGTCATGGACTGGATCGAAACTGAAGATCGCGCGCCGGGCATGTTACATACAGCCATTGAAAACCCCTCAACCATGAGCGACGAACGCTGGCAAGCCATGCTCACTTATATGGATCATCTAGCCAAAATGCATGCCGTGCCCGTGGATGAATTCACCCATATCAAACGACTTAGTCATCCACCTAAAACGGCGACAGAAATTGCACTGCATACAACCGAGCGAATGTACTCCGTCGGTAAACAGGCCGGCAATATAGATCCACCGTTAGAATATTTACAGCAGTGGCTACGCCGCAATGTACCTGAGCATCGCACTAAAGCGAGTTTTATTGCCGGGGATGCCGGTCAATTTATGTCGGCCGGTACCGACGTATTAGCACTCCTCGATTTTGAAATCGCTAATATTGGCGATACCCATTGGGACCTTGCCTGTTTTCGTGGACGCCACCCTTACGAAAATATGGGTGATATCCCATCGCTCTATCGTCGTTATGCAGAAGTCAGTGGTGATGAAGTAGATCTACGCGTTGTGGGCTATCACACGGTGGCTTTTTTACAGCTCTCTGGCATTGGCGCAACATTTTTTATGCAACCCAATGCGCATGGCGGCAACTGGATTGAAGGCGTACTCGAATATGCCAGCATTACGCGCCGCTCCTACGAAGCAATCGCCGAGCTGCACGGCATCACACTAGACTACAACTTGCATTTACCGGAGCCGACAATCAAACGCTGGGAAGACTCTGGTCTAGAAAAACTGACTGTTGATATTGAACGACTACCCACATCCAGTGTGTTTGAATCTTGGGAGCGTGACCTCTTACATGCGATCCCAAAATTTTTACTCAACCATGCGCGCTACCGCGATTGGTTTGAAAAAGAAACCGTGGCGGATGTTAATCATCTAACAGGGAAGTCCTGTGGCGACCTTGCTACCGCTGACGAAGCTGTGCAAGCAATAATTGCTAAGGCTGACCCAGCACAAGACGAAGCACTTATCCGCCTATTGCATCGTCGCATACTGCGTTTTTCGATGCTGATAGCGGGCACTGATCCAGATGATAAGAATCCCCTCTTTCATAAACTCGATCCCATACTTAATGCTTAAAAAAACTGAAAGAATGGGCTCTTTTATAGTAAACATAGAGAAATTGATTTTATGACGGCAAAAAAAATCGCAATGGTTACTGGCGCAAGCCGCGGTATTGGTAAAGCAACTGCATTAGCGCTAGCCGATGCAGGTTTTGATTTGGTACTTGCAGCGCGCACCGTGAGTGATACTAATCGAGCGAAAGAAAATGTTATCGGAGCAAATGGCCAGCCCTTACCCGGCTCGCTAGAGCAAACTGAAACCGAAGTCCGCGCAATGGGTCGCGACGCCATTAGTGTACCGTTAGACTTACTCGATCGCGCCAGCATTGACCAAGCCATTAAGCAAGCCAAAGCGCACTTTGGTCAAATCGATGTACTAGTTAACAATGCTATTTATCAAGGCTCAGGCTTAATGGCTGATTTTCTTGATGATGATTTTGAAGGTTTGGAAAAAACCTTTCAAGCCAATGTCCTTTCACAAGCTTATATCGTTCGCGCGCTATTACCTGATATGTTGAAGCGTGGTAACGGCATTATTGTAAACCTTACCTCTAATGCAGGCATGATGGACCCACCACTTAAGCTTGCGGAAGGCGGCTGGAGTTTTGCACATGGCGCAACGAAAGCCGCCTTGCATCGAATGGTCGGCATTTTGCATTTGGAATATGGCGACCAAGGTATACGCGCTTATAATCTAGAGCCAGGGCTAGTCGCCAGCGAATCGATGGTCGCAGTATTGGGCGAAACATCCGAACTGGAAAAAATGGGCGTAATACCCGCACCGGTAACGGTTCCTGCTGCGGTCATTAAATGGTTATGCACTGAAGCCGAGGCAAAAGATATGGGCGGAGAAAATATTTTTGCGCAATCTTTTTGTAAAAAGCGTCAGCTGCTAAGCGGCTGGCCGCAATAAACTATGTAATTCAAAATTAGACGACACCACTATTTGAGAGGCCGGCAATGGGCGCAAAAAAATTACAATTAGGTATCGCCGTTAAAGATCTTGAAAAAACGGTTGAGCGTGCAGAAAAACTATTTGGCATTGGGCCGTTTCGATTTCTTGATGTGCCCGAAGCTGGCGTTCGTGCCGCGGTAGCGGATTGGGTTGGCGTAGAGCTGGAGTTTATTGCTGCCGCCAATGAGCAAACAGAAAGAAATCATGCCAAACTCTTAAGCAAGCAAGATGCAAAACTTACTCATATTGGCGTGTATGTCGATGATAAAGATGGCGCAACCCAGCATTATCAATCGCATGATATCCCAGTAGTCTACGATGATGTTGGCACCGACGAAATGCGCACTTCTATGGTTGATCTACGTAATGATGCTGGTTTTTTGTTAGAAATATTGCAACCAATAATTAAGTAGTGCTTAGCAATTAATAGAGCTGTACTTTGCAAATTATCCTAGCTTCACAACTGTCCATGTTAAAAAACGGTTTATTAAAAGAAAGGTTTGGCAATGAAAATTGATTACTCAGGCAAAAGTATTATTGTTACTGGCGCGGCAAGTGGCATTGGTCGCTCAAGCGCAGAATTATTTGCCAGCTTAGGTGGCTTAGTTATCGCATCGGATTTTAATGCCGACGGTTTACAAGAAACGGTTAATACGATTACCGCAGCTGGCGGCACGGCACAAGCTAAAGTAGCCGATGTCACCGACCCCGATCAGGTTGAGGCCATTATTGATTTTGCTTGCGAGCAACACGGCACAGTCGATGTGTTATTTAATAATGCTGGTGGCTCTTTCCCCACCGCGATGGGTGACATTAAACGCAGCGAATTCGAGCGCATCCGATCATTAAATTTAGACGCGGTCTATCACGCATCCATACGCGCATTACCCATAATGGTCGCGAATGGCGGTGGCGTTATTTTATCAACCACATCAGCCGCAGGCACTGGCGCTGTCAATGGACTTGCCGCATATGGCGCAGCAAAAGCCGGCGTCAATAGCTTGATGCGTAGCATTGCATTGGAATATGGCCGACAAGGTATTCGCGCCAATGCAATTGCGCCGTCAACTGGTAGCCCCGGCATGCTTCAATGGTTAGAAACATTACCTGGCGGCGTCAAAGCTTTTGCCGACAAACAACCCATGGGTAGACTGGGCCGCCCCGAAGAAATTGCCGATGTTGCCGCTTACTTAGCATCGGACTATGCAAGTTTTATCAATGGCGTTGTGATACCTGTGGACGGCGGAATTGAAGCGATGCTGGCTACACCCGCAAACTAACGCGCTGGCGGCACTCTACTAAGCCTAACAAGGTTTCTTTGGGGCAACGATCACTATCGCTAAATATTCTGCATTCAGCTATTGTTCATACTCGAGGCTGTACTATTTTTGCTATTTGTTAGAACCTAGCAAGTACCATTCAGGAAAATAATAGTGAACAATAATTTTAAAATCTTCGCGATTACCCTACTCTCGATTTTGCTTTGCAGTTCTATTGCAGCCCAAACCTTATATATTGATGAGCAATTTGATTTTACGCTAAGCAGCGGTGTTGTGTTTGCCTCTAAACCGGCCGGCTCACCTGTGGCTAATATGGATTTAGCGCTAGAGCTTTATCAACCTAGCGGTGCTGGCGTCCCGGCAAACCGCCCAGCAATTATTTTGATTCATGGCGGTGGTTTTGTAACCGGCAATCGATTTAACGCACGACTAATCGGCATGTGCGAACGCCTGGCGCGCCGAGGATATACCTGCGTCTCGATCGACTATCGCTTGCAAGGAGACGACCCCGTGGTTGGAGCTCCCTTTGCACCCATTGAGAATCTATTTATGCTTAGCGGCGATCCGCGCAGTGCCGCAGCGGCAGCGGCTACCGAAGATGGCTGGGCCGCGTACCAATGGCTAGTCAATAATGCCTCCAGCCTTGGGGTTGATATTAATCGCGTCGCTGTTGGCGGCAGTTCGGCGGGCGCGGTAACTGCGCTTTATATGGGATATACATTAGATAAGACCGGTGTTGCCTTACCGAATACCTTTGCTGCGGTATTTAATATGTGGGGGGTACTGGTTGCGCCATCGTCATATATTCAAACCGGAGATGCGCCGTTATTAATTACTCATGGCGATAACGACCCAACAGTGAATGTTAGTGCGGCCTATACCTTGGAAACACAATCGATTGCCGTTGGCTTAACGCATGAAAGCTATATCGTAGCAGGTGCGGGTCATGGCTATGATATTTTTACCACGCTAGTTACGCCCAGTGAAACCATGTTTGATAGAGTGGTTGATTTCTTTTATCAGCATGTAGCATTGACGGAACCCGTTGAGCATAAAGTCCCAATGATAAATAATATCGCTGGTAATTTTTTGCTGATATTGCTTTTAGTTTGTGGAGTATATGCTTATTCGCGCAGGGTTTTACTTCTTAAAGATTGAATGTAGCGCAACAAAAAAATCGCTTTATATCCGGCAGCACATCCCGTTTTCAAACATGGTTTACATTGCCTCCACGAATTTCAAATTCTCCGCACATAAGCAATGCCATTGATCATATCTCTATTAATGTCTAAAAAAGCCAAGGCATTCCTCCGACAATTTACTACTTTTCAATAAAACAGGACGAAACGGCCTAAAACAGCGATCAATAGGCCATACCCTACTTAAACATTTTCGGTGGATACGGGACAATCAATCTCTCTTATTTTTTTGAATCAGGATTGCTCCCATGCCACAAGACGGATCGTTTTATCAAAGCCGCAACGGCAAAACCAAACTAGCCACTGCACGGCGCATGCCTGCCATTGGCATACTGCTTATGGTCCTTACTGCTTGCGGCAGCGAAAGCTCATCCGACCCGGAATCGGATCAGTTGCCTGATACTATGACATCCACTAACAACCTACCTCTTGCTGTTGCCGATACTGCAACCACCAATGCAAATACCTTGGTTACCATTGACCTTGCCGCTAACGATAGTGAGTTACAAGATACGCCAGTGATTTTTAGTTTGGATACCGCGCCAACTATTGGCTCAGTAACCGAAAGCGCGGATGGCAATTTTATTTATATCCCCGCGCAAGATTTTGATGGCAGTGATAGTTTTATTTATGCAGTCACCGACGCCAATGGCGATCGCTCTACAGCACGTGTGGACGTTACCATTGTCGCATCAGCAGGCACTATTGAAGGCGAACTCATTGCGGCGTTTTCTTTGGGTCAGCGGGTTGCAAATGCTGAAGTGACTTTGCTTTATAACAACACCAGCGTTTTAACTGATGCAGAAGGACGCTACCGCTTTGATATCCCGGGCGCATTACCGATTGCCGAAGAGTTCTTAGCGTTATCAATCACAGCTGATGGATACCGACCAAGAGAAGCTAATGTTGAACTCAATACTGAAAATAATTTTGAGTTGATGAGTCAAAATGCCTATCGATACTTTACGCCGGTGCAATTGAATGATGGCATAGCCACCAAGAATCTTAGTGAAACAACTATTGATGCCACACTGATTAACCAGTTAATGCAAAGAGTTTCCCAACCGAATAACAGCCAACGTTTTCAAGAAGTTCACAGCTTACTGATTTATAAAGATGGTGCGCTGGTAGTCGAACAATACAATATAGGGAATGATGACTTTATCCGTTTTGAAGACAATATCGCCAGAGATAGCTCGCGGCCCGACAAACAATGGTCGCGCACCGAAAAGCATTATCTTGCGTCAGTTAACAAATCACTGACCTCAACCATTGCTGGTATCGCATTAGATGCCTATGGGCTTGAAGTCGACGATAAAATATCTTTATTACTGCCGGAAAAAGCCAGCCACTTTGCCGATGCCAATAATGCCGCTCTATCGATATATCATATGCTAACCATGCAGCTGGGATTTGAATGGGATGAATGGAGCAGTAACGACCTTGCGCTACTATGGCAATCTAACGATTTTACTGAGTTCCTACTAAACCGAAACAATGCTGGACCTGAATCGGATTGGGTTTACAACAGCGCTAGCCCCAATATGCTGTTACGGGGATTGGATAATACTGTTGACGGCGGCATTCGCGATTGGGCGCATACCAATTTTTATAGCAAACTGGGTATTAGCGATTACGACTGGCTATCGCAACCCGATGGTATCCCTGAAGGTGGGGCACGCATGCATATGCGGCCGCGTGATATGTTAAAAATAGGCATTACCTATCTTAACAATGGCGTTTGGAATAATGAGCAAGTGATACCGGCAAACTGGGTAGCGGATATATCAACCGTCCAATACTCAGGTCCAGACGGTGATTACAGTTATTTTTTCTGGCACCGAACTATTAACAATATCCCTTATCTATCGGCAGAGGGTGACGGCGGACAATATATAAATATTTTTCCTGACTAGAATATGGTTATCGTCATGACTCAGGGTAATTACCTTGAGTGGCCGCTTTATGTCGTTCAAGCCGATGACATGATGGGCAACTATATTCTTCCAGCTGTTATCAATTAGGCGGTATATGTGTAGACGAAGGGATTTGTGGGCGATTTTTAAAGTGCCTGTTACGAGCTTTGTGTATTAGCAGCTCTCTTGTCGATCAGTCTCATCAGACAAACACTAAACTTTCTCAGAAATCAAAGACTCTGACCCCATTGATTAAAATATATAGTTATACAAAGAATAAATAATGTCGTTTTTATAAAGCTTCTTCTTGAGTTTGATTCTATATACATAACGCCCAAAGCTGCGGTGCAGAATGCGTCCGTAGCCTTTGCTTGTTAAGGCTTTATTGCTCATCGCTTGATTTATATTCCGAACCATAGGGAGTGGACAACATATCCACAACCCCTAATTCGTTGCGGTATATGAATACAACAGCCATGATTAAACAGATACAACCAAATGCCACAATAGCACTAATACTCTTTGATGGATTCTCTGGAAGCGTCACCTCACTTCCTTTCCGGTCAAGATGATCAGAGTACAAATCACAAAGGGCTAGTACGTAGATTGGCCTGAGAAACAGCATAATAATGGCGACGGCGATTAGTATTGGCACAGCCGCCCAAAAATAGAAGGTGTAGATGTGGCCATAGACCTCATCCCCTTCGGGTACGATATCAACTGCCATAAACAAGAAGATGGCTCCCACGTAGGCTCCAATGCCAACAATCCAGCATAATGCGGAATAACCTGCCCGAAGCTTTGCCACCTCAATGAAGTTATCTTTGACAAAAACCACAGAGTTTTTGCCCGATTTAATTAGATTATTACCAGTTACTATACTCGGAAGTACTCCAGATATGCCGAGCTTCCATGCGTAGTACAAAGCTTCATTGAGGGCTCGTTCAGCTGGCGTTGTCCTGTCATTCTTTTTGGGAAGGCGCTCGAGTATTTGGTTTACCGTAATCCATCCATCAATCCAGTGAAATGACCACAAAGACCAGCTCTGCGGAAGAACAAGTTTTAAACAAGTTGCCACAGTGGATTCTCGACCTTGCTTATGTAAAAAATGGGTAGCGCCCATACATCCAGTTAATATGCCTACAGGAAAAGCGGCAACACCTACACAAACAAACGACCAGGCGAATAGAACCCAATCAGCAATTGAACCTTCATCTGACTCTGCAGCACTACGCCATACCTCTTCTGGGATCCAATCAAGCATTTGAACCCATAGAAGATAACCAATTCCAATCGATGTCCATTGCAGTAAGCCAAAAAAAAAGATTTCTTTTTCTTTTAGACCTAGCGATATGGCATAACCAAATCTCGAACTAAAACTACCTATTCCACCAGAGGGCTTTTTATCAATGTCAGGGAGCTCTTTTATCTCATCCCTGATAAAGTCGATTGTATTCAGTATCCCCACCTTGACTCCTTATGCGATCTTTTTTTAGCTTTAACGCCTCAAGCAGCGGCGCGCGTTAGCGCGTCCAGACACGAAGTGGCGATGCTGCCTTGACTTGTTAAGGGTTTATATATGCTCTTCATTTAGTTCTTGCTCTGTATAGCAGTGAGAGCCCGAATCACTGTCCGTAATATGATTGCCGAAACCAGCTGCCACTATAGCCTCTTTGTTTGGGTAGCGTATTCCTTCGGGAGAGAAATCCTTTATGTGCTTCATTTCATTTACGCCTGCTTCCCATTGCGCTTTATCAGGATTATCAAATGCGATTCCGCAGCCTGTGCAATAACAGAAAACCTTTTGGTTGCTCACACCTTCCAGATAGATGACCTGCCCACAACCGACTGGACACATCTCGCTAGCATGATAAACAGTTTTATACATTGAGCTCACCAAGACCCTTAACAGCTTATTAGGGGGAACGGGTCTCTATAATTCCCGTCCCCCTATTTTTGGAGCCAAAAAAGACACAATCAGAAAATAACTTTGAACTCATAGACTTAAATCCGTTTTCAATTATTAGGCCACAGCAAAGTGAGAACCTTGTAATTATTTATTAAAATTTCTTCCCCTGATCATATTTGTTAATGCTAAAAAACTCAACAACTTATAATGATTAGCTTTTATAGGGCGAAGAAATTTCAAAACCGCAACATAAAAAGAAACAAGGGATCAGCTATACGAAATAAACATAAACAAAATGGCGGACACATTTTAAATATATAAAAAACGTGTGACGCTTTGAGAGCTTCCCGCTAAGACTTAACTATCGCAAATGCGGCATCACTTGGTCAGCAAATAACCGCAAACTATTCCAGCCAAACTCAGGATCAATACCACCGACTAGTGGATGCAACATAATATAACCTTCATCACCACAGTCACTAATCATATCCAAACATTGCTGCGGCGTTAGCACCAAATAAACCCCCGACTCTCGCAGAGACGCTGCATCAGTAGACTCTTCAAAAA
>CAJQQO010000099.1 GCA_905480475.1 uncultured Pseudomonadales bacterium
AAAACCCGCGATCTATCTCAGATAAGTTAAAAGGTTTTTACGAAGATGCCTAAGCACTGTATTTACCAACGATTATTCAACCCGAATTGCGATTATTAGTATTGTGAAAAATCGTGAATAGACCTGCCTATCAATCGTCGATTTACCGATCCTACTCGGGGGCGGCGAATGATGAACGCGATAGTGAAATCAATCACGAGCGTTGGTTAGTTTCCTACGCTGACTTTATGACTTTGCTAATGGCGTTCTTTGTGGTGATGTATTCCATCTCGCAAGTATCCGAACAAAAGTATCGGGTGTTATCCGAGACCTTTACCCAAGCGTTTAATCCCACCAGTAAATCCGAAATTATTTTTCAGGAAGGTGATCCTCAGTTATCCCATACGCTTACGCCGATTGATATGGACGGTCATGCCTTGCAAGAAAGCCCCGGCAATGATGCTAACGACGTCCCCGAGACCTTTGTCCGCATAGAAGAGCAGCTTACCCAAAGTTATCAGACCCTGATTGAAAACGACTTGATTACCGTCACCGGTGATGAGCGCTGGTTACAGATTGAATTGCAGTCGGCTATTTTGTTTGGTAGTGGTGGGGCAGTGCTTAGCGAGGTGGCTGAAAGTATTATCGGTGAGATTACCGCCACGCTGCTTGAGCATAAAAACGTGGTTCGGGTTGAAGGTTTTACCGATGATGTGCCCATTCAGACAGCACTATTTGGTTCAAACTGGGAGTTATCCACTGCGCGAGCGACTGCGGTGGTTCGATTAATGGAAGAGCAGGGTATTGATCCCTCCCGAATGGCCGCCGTCGGTTATGGCGAGCATCAACCCGCAGCCAGTAATAATACCGAAGAAGGTCGGGCGCGAAATCGCCGGATTGTGTTGATGGTCTCGACCAGCGAGCAACTAAGACCCGATGCCGAACAAGTTGAAGAGCTGGAGTTTGATACCAGTCGTTTTGAAGGAACAGAGGGAGAGGGCTTGGTTAGTGGATTAGATGTGAGCGCCCAAGCGCAGGCTGAGGCATGGTTTGCCCGGCTCAATGCGGCGCAAGCAGAGGCGGTAACAAATACCGACGAGCAAGCGGGCGATAGTCAAATAACTGAAGGGCTAGAAAACCAAGCTGCCAACCCATCTGTCAGCGAGTTAGTGGATACTTTGCCTTTGTTGCCTAACATAACTGATGAGCAATCAAGCCCTTCGGTTGAAACTGAACCGCAAGCGGAAGATAGCAGCGGGATCGATATTCAAATCGACCCATCGGTACCGGCGGAAACCGCAGAAGAACTTGAAACAATTCCTGAAAATAACCCCCGTGAAACGGTCGAAGGTGTGAAACAAGTTCAGCTAGAAAACGGCGCGATTTTATTTACCAGTGATCAATAAATTGATTTAACTATTCTAAAAATATTGTTTGTTAAATATCCAGAACGTTAAAGTAAAGTCTTAAGAGTAATATTATTTAGATTTTAATTATCGTCTATTCGGCACTGTATTAATTCCTTCAGATTTTAAAAGCCTTAGCTTAATCCTCTAATTTTCAACAATTTATTGCTAATTCCAATTAAATTGTCTTGAACTTCGCGCTTGTCTGTAAGACACTGGCGCACCATCAAAAGCTTGTTCTTGTTATTCGTTTTTTTGATTGCAAAAAATTGTTTAGACGCAGTGTTTATTTAAAACTATTCGTCTGATTGCCGGTGTGTATTTTGTGGCAAATGGTCAACAAGCCGATCAAAAAGCTAAAGCAATCTGCAATAAAAAATTTTGATATTGAAAATGCGATAAAGACAAAAACAAGTTTACGTTTTCAGTATTTAACATCGTAAACACCTTTAGTAGGAGTGATCACGTGCGAGTATGGGCAGTAGCCAATCAGAAAGGCGGAGTAGGTAAGACGACAACGACAGTTGCGCTTGCTGGCTTATTGGCTGAACAAGGTCATAAGGTTTTAATGATCGACCTTGATCCACATGGTTCACTAACCAGTTACTTTGGTTATGATCCCGACTCTCTCAATGCGAGTAGCTACCAGCTTTTTCAAGGCGAAGGCAATATGACCTCCGACGAAATACTGGGTTTGGCGACTGGCACATCGGTTCCCGGACTAACTATTATGCCTACCTCGCCAGCACTGGCGACCGTAGAGCGCCAAATGACAGGCAAAGATGGCATGGGTTTGCGTGTTAACAAAGCCATGAAAGTCATTAACGGTGAGTTTGATTACGTGCTGCTTGATTGCCCGCCGGTACTTGGTGTATTGATGATTAATGCACTTGCGGCCTGCGAGCGCTTGGTGGTGCCAGTACAAACCGAGTTCTTAGCGCTAAAAGGTTTGGAGCGAATGACTCGAACCATGCAGATGATTCAAAAAGCCCGCCCGCAGCCATTGCAGTTTACCGTTGTTCCGACGATGTTTGATCGTCGTACTCAAGCATCGATCTCTTCGCTAAACACCTTGCGGAAAAATTATTCGGCCAACTTATGGCGAGCGACTATCCCAGTAGATACACGGCTAAGAGATGCAAGCAAGCATGGGAAGATTCCATCGCAATACGATTCTGACGGCCGGGCAGTAAGAGCTTATCGCCAGTTGCTCAACCATTTGTTAGAAGAACAAAAACAATGCGATAAGTTAACCGCTTAAACCAACCCGTTGCCACAGGATAACTTTTGAAACCCAGCGCAGTCGTAAACAATGGTGCCGAATCCGATATCGCCGTACAGGCTTATATCGAAGCGCTGCTATTCGACGGTGGCACTAATGTTGAAAACCCCATTGTTAGCAGCGCGGCTGAAGCCTCACAAAATCTAAATCAAGAGCCATCGCTTGCCTCAAGTTCAGATGCGACTGCTGAGCAAACCGCTAGCAGCAATCCAGTAGATTCCTTACCGGACGCCGCTAATAGCGAACATGCACTGAGTGACCCATTAGCACAAGGTGATCCGTTAAAAGCCACGCCCGAAACATCAACTGAATCTAAATCCTCAGCCTTTCTAAAACAACTGGAAGCGGCTCAGCGAGGCGGAGCTGGTGCTAATCGATCTGCGTTACTGGCAGGTGCGCAACGGGTCGATACCCGTCCACTGTGGGGGCGAGAGGACTTTAGCTGCTTAAGCTTTAAAGTCGCCGGATTAAAGTTAGCGGTACCGGTTGAATTTGTCGATGGTATGCAGCCGTTGGATTTATTACCGCCGGTCGCGACTTTGCATATTGATGCGGGCGATCCAAGCGTGGCTGTCAATGTTAATGCTGATAGTGATGAAAGCCGATCGCAAAATATGATGTTAGGTCGGAGCAAGATAAATCGTCCCGAGCAAGATGCAGAGGTGGTCAATGTTATTGACACCGCCCGACTAGTCATGCCTGAGCGCTACGATCCGAGCATGACGGAATCCTACCGATACATTCTAAGCTTAAAAAATTGTGACTGGTCTATTGCCGTTGACTCCATAGGCGGCGAGCTTGCGCTTAGTCCGCAAAATGTTCGCTGGCGCAGTGAGCATACTCGCAGGGAATGGTTAGCCGGAACAGTAGTGGATAAAATGTGTGCCTTGGTGGATATCGATGTGCTCGATAGACAAATTATGGCTGACTCAATTCTAATCGAATCGGATTAAACGCTATCGGCTTTCGCTGGAGCTTGCTTTGACTGATACTCACTTAATGATAATTCTTCTAGCTGTGCTGTTATTAACAGCGATTATTGCCGCCTATTTATTGGGTCGTTATCGCAAGCGTATGGATTTAATGGCCAGCGAGCTAGATGAGCTTAAGCGCAATCTAAATATTTTTAATGATGGTGCACAGGGAATAGGCCGGCGATTGGTTGAGGCTGAAAAGCAGCTCAAAATGGTTGCCAGCGACCAAGCCCAGCTTAAACAGCAAGGTGGCACCCAAAGCTATACCGATGCGGCCAATATGGTTGCGCAGGGGCTGACAGTCGATGAGATTGTCGATCGCTGTGATTTATCGCGAGCAGAGGTCGAACTGATGATTCTGTTGAGTGATAGAGGTAACTAATTCTGGCCCTTTTGAATCAAGCCGCTAACGACCTGCTGCTAATAATACGTCCCGCTCCAAGCCGCTAAAATCCTCCCTCGAATCAAGCAAAATCCTTTGTCTTATTTCCCAGCTGTGGTATAAAGGCGCGCCGATTTTTTGGGTACACCCAGAACGGTCGATTTATCCAGCTTTCCATGCCTTGCGGAGTCCGCTCCATAAAGCATAATTTCCATAAGTCAGTTAGATAAGTCGTTGAAATTAAAAACTAATGTCGCACACGCATCGTCACATTGCTCAGGGTGCTGGCTACCGCGATTGTCACTAGCGGATCTTTTATGATCTCGCACAGGTGCAATCAACAATAGCTGGTTGGGTTAATGGGATGGGTGGAGGCTTAACCCGAACTACAGGAAAACACTATGACCACGACTGTTAGCATGCGTGAGCTGTTGCAGGCGGGTGTCCATTTCGGCCATCAAAGCCGTTACTGGAACCCTAAAATGTCACCTTTTATTTTTGGTGCGCGCAACAAGATTCACATCATCAATCTAGAACAAACGGTTCCAGCCTTTAACGAAGCATTAGCTTTTGTTGAGCGTTTGGCCGTAAGCAAAAATCAAATTCTCTTTGTTGGCACCAAACGCGCCGCAGGCAAAATCATTAAAGAAGAAGCCGAGCGTTGCAATATGCCTTATGTCAGCCATCGCTGGCTGGGCGGCATGCTAACAAACTACAAAACTATTCGTGCTTCTATCAAACGCTATCGTGAGCTTGATGCTCAAGAAAAAGATGGCACCTTTGATCGACTCACCAAAAAAGAAGCTTTAATGCGTCGCCGTACCAAAGATAAGCTTGAAAAGAGTATTGGTGGTATTAAAGATATGTCTGGCTTGCCTGACGCACTATTTGTTGTTGATGTTGAGCATGAGCGTATTGCGGTAACCGAAGCGAATAAACTGGGTATTCCAGTTATCGGTATTGTTGATAGTAATAGTAATCCCGATGGTGTGGATTACGTTGTTCCTGGCAATGACGATGCGATTCGCGCCGTTAAACTTTATGTTAGCCGTATCGCCGATGCTTGTTTAGCAGTTGAAGGTGGCGCTATTGAGTTTGCAACCAAAGACGAGTTTGTTGAAGTTGAAGCAGATGAAGCTAAGCCAGAACCAGAAGTAGAAGCGGCTGAAGCTAAAACTGAAGATTAAGTTGCTGCACCGTTAAGCGGCGACTCGAAAAGTTTTGAAAAAAGGGAGCTTTGCTCCCTTTTTTCAAACAAGCTCATTGAGTCATGCTCGGTGCAACACACTCGATCAACAAACCAAGCACACACTATTGAACAGCGTTTTATCCAAGACGAGAGTCGTGATAGGGCGTAAATAAATTTGGAGGTAGAGAATAATGGCCGAGATTAAGGCGACCATGGTTAAAGAGCTGCGTGATCGAACCGGCTTAGGTATGATGGAGTGCAAAAAAGCACTAACAGCTGCTGGCGGTGATATCGAAGTAGCAATTGAAGAGCTACGCAAATCCAGTGGTATGAAAGCCGCTAAAAAAGCTGGCAGAACTGCGGCTGAAGGTGTTGTTGCAATTAAAGTTGCCGGTGATCATAGCTACGGTTTATTAGTAGAAGTGAATAGCGAAACTGACTTTGCGGCTCGTGACGAAAACTTCTTGGGGTTTGTTGCCTCAGTAGTCGATCAACTGTTTGCTGGTAAATCTACAGATATTGCTGCAGCACTTGCATCGGGCTTGGAAGATAAGCGTGAAGCCTTAGTGCAAAAAATTGGTGAAAACATTACGGTTCGTCGTGCCGAGTTGGTTGAAGGCGCAAATGTTGCAGGTTATGTTCACGGCAATGGCAAAATTGCTGTGCTGGCTAGCTTAACTGGCGGTGACGAAGCGCTAGCAAAAGATATTGCTATGCATGTTGCAGCGGTTAATCCACAAGTTGCTAAGCCTGAAGAAATGCCTGCTGAGTTGCTAGAGAAAGAGCGAGCGATATATGTTGCGCAAGCGGCCGAAAGTGGCAAGCCTGCAGAGATTGTTGAAAAAATGGTCGAAGGTCGAGTGCGTAAGTTCTTGGCTGAGAGCTCATTAGTGGAGCAGCCATTTGTTAAAGATCCCGATCAAAAAATTGGCCAGCTATTAAAAAGCGCTAGTGCCGATATCAACGGATTTACCCGTTTTGAAGTGGGTGAAGGGATAGAAAAAGACGAAGTAGACTTTGCGGCCGAAGTAGCGGCGCAGGTTAAGCAATCATCCTAGTGAGTTGCTGTACAAAAAAGGGCGCTTAGCGCCCTTTTTTGTATCTGTTAGTCAGTGATTATAGTTTAATACCCGCTAGCCATTATTGTTTGTCAAAAGGGGTTCGCTAAAAAATGCTTTGTCAAGCAAGCGGTTTAGCTGGTTGAAGAAAGCGTGCTTAGACCAAGCGCATTTAAAGTAATAAAACTTAATCTTATTCATACACAACTTGGGAGGCTTTATGCCCGGTTCTGGTAGAGACAAAAAATACAAACGTATATTGCTTAAGCTGAGTGGTGAGGCTCTGCAAGGTGAGGGCGATTTTGGTATTGACCCTAAAGTCCTCGATCGCATGGCGCTTGAGATAGGTCAGTTAGTGGGTATTGGCGTGCAGGTGGGTTTGGTCATTGGTGGTGGTAATTTATTTCGTGGTGCCGAGCTGAGTGCCGCCGGTTTGGATCGTGTCACGGGCGATCATATGGGTATGCTAGCAACGACTATGAATGCCTTGGCTATGCGTGATGCCTTGGAGCGATCCAATATTCCGACCACCGCCATGTCGGCGATTCCTATGAGTGGCGTGGTTGATCGCTACGATAGACGTTCCGCGGTTCGCTGTCTTGAACAAGGTGATGTGGTGATATTTTCTGCCGGTACTGGTAATCCGTTTTTTACTACCGATTCTGCTGCCGCGCTGCGGGCAATCGAGGTCGATGCAGAGATTATGATAAAAGCCACCAAAGTAGACGGTGTCTACGATTCTGACCCAATGAAAAACAAGGATGCGGTCAAATATTCAGAGTTAACTTACGATCAGGTACTGGATAAGAAACTAGAAGTGATGGATTTGACCGCTATCTGCCTATGTCGCGATCACGAGATGCCAGTTCGGGTATTTGAGATGGAAAAACGCGGCGCACTTGTGAATATTATAGTGGGCGGTGACGAAGGCACATTGATACAATAAGCGCTGGCAAATAGCTGAATTTATTCATTTTTGTCTGTCTGATTGATTTGTATGACCGATTAATGTGCCACTGATTTACAGGGCATTAATTTAATAGTTCCGGGAGACCAAGGCAGTGTTAGAAGAATTTAAGCAAGATGCTGAACAGCGCATGCAAAAAAGTGTTGATGCGTTGGCTACTGCATTTAATAAAATCCGTACCGGTCGTGCTCATCCAAGTATTCTTGAAGGGCTTAGAGTCGATTACTACGGTTCTGCAACACCATTAACCCAAATAGCCAATGTTTCGGTAGAGGATTCCCGCACCTTGTCGGTTACCCCTTGGGAAAAAAACATGGTGCCCGATGTTGAAAAAGCCATTATGAAATCTGACTTGGGTTTAAATCCGGTCACTGCGGGTGCGGTTATTCGTGTGCCCATGCCCGCGCTAACCGAAGAGACGCGTAAGGGTTATATCAAGCAAGCCAGAGCCGAAGCTGAAAACTCTAAAGTCGGTGTTAGAAATGTTCGTCGTGATGTTATAGCCGATATTAAAGAATTGCAAAAGGCTAAAGAAATATCTGAAGATCAAGAGCGCAAAGCACAGGATGATATTCAAAAAATTACTGATAGCTATGTCGCCAAAATTGATCAGGCTTTAAAAGTCAAAGAAGCCGATCTGCTGGAAATCTAACAGCGGTTAACACAATCGCTGATTTGTTAAAAAAGATGTTTGCAAGAAAAAGCCGTAAGCTAAAAATATTTTGTTTTGCTTATCTTTACGCTTTCACTGTATTCCATTGCTAGCGTGTTGCAGTACCATCCTTTTTTAGATTGAGCCGGGTTTTATAATAATAAACCTTTGATTTTAACCCTATGACAGCATTTGCCGGGGAGCCCAACACAATTAACACATTCTCTAAAAGTGCTGGCGCTGGGTCTAAAAAAGAATCCGTCAGTAACGATCAAGATAATAATTCATTATCCCCACAACATATTGCGATCATTATGGATGGCAATAACCGTTGGGCGAAAAAACGTTTTTTGCCGGGAATTACTGGACATAAAGCCGGTGTCGAAGCTATTCGCAAAGTCTTGTCTGCGTGTGAAAGGCACGATGTTAAAGCGCTAACCTTATTTGCCTTTAGTAGTGAAAATTGGCAGCGCCCCAAAGATGAAGTGGGTGCGCTAATGAGTTTGTTATTAACTTATCTAAAGCGCGAAGTGAATGAGTTACACGGAAAAGGCATCCGCATACGATTTATTGGTCGGCGTGATCGACTCAATGCCGATATCGTTAAACAAATGGGTTTGGCCGAATCGCTAACAGAAAATAATACTCGCAGTACTTTAGTGCTTGCCGTCGACTACGGTGGTCAGTGGGATATTGCTAACGCCGCTAAAGAGATTGCCGAGCGTGTAAGCAAAGGCGAACTGGCGCTTGAGAATATTGATCACAGCGTTGTTGATCAATACACGGCTTGCAGTGATTTGCCAAAACCTGATTTATGTATTCGCACCGGTGGCGAATATCGTGTCAGCAACTTTTTGTTGTGGCAGTTGGCTTATACCGAGCTGTATTTTACCGACTGCTATTGGCCGGACTTTGATGAGCAAGAAATTGATGCTGCCGTTGCTGCCTTTGCATCGCGACAACGTCGCTATGGTATGACCTCAGAACAAATGGCTGCCGCAGAAAGCTCAAATTCAAATGAGCTAGATGCCAATACAGTCAATGACAATAATAAAACGGCGTGGTCATCCTTAAGTCGCCAAGACATTCACGGCACAGGGCAATCTTAAGATGCTTATACAGCGTTTGATTACAGCACTGATTTTACTATTCCTTTTCTTAGGCACTTTATTTGCGCAATCGCCGCTGGTCTTTATGGCTTTCTGTGGTGTGGCGATTTTAATCGCTGCTTGGGAGTGGGCGGGTTTTGCTGAGTTGCAATCCGTAGCGCAGAAGGTTGCCTATGTCGCTGTTATGGCGCTGGCCTGCATTGATGTTGCATGGATTAGTGGTGCAATCAATTTTGACGGTGGAGTTGCTAAGATGAATATGCAGCTGCTGACTAAACTATTTTATTTTGCCGGTGCATTTTGGTTAGGTGTTTTAGGCTTGCTGTTAGCTTATCCCGCAAGCCAAAAAATCTGGGCGGCAAAATTCACGCGCTTACTATTCGGCGTGATATTACTTATGTCTGCGTGGGCGGCGATCTTGTATTTGCGCAATCATAGCCATGGGCAGTTTTGGGTTATCTATATTGTTGCTGTTGTAGCGGCCGCCGATGTTGGCGCCTACTTTGTTGGTAAAGCGATTGGTCGTAGAAAACTCGCGCCAGCGGTTAGCCCCGGTAAATCATGGGAGGGTTTTATTGGTGGTGTGCTTGCTTCGCAATTATTTGCCTTTGCCTTAGCTGCGTTTTTTGCCGGCCGAGCCGATAGCCCCTTACCTGAAATGTGGATGTTATTACTGGTTACCGCTTTGCTTGCAGGCGTATCAGTATTGGGTGATTTATTTGAAAGTATGTTAAAGCGTAGCTGCGGTTTAAAAGACAGTGGTTCGATATTACCTGGTCATGGTGGGGTGTTGGATCGCATTGATGGTTTAACAGCGGCACTACCGATATTCGCTTTATTGTCGATAAGCTTGGGTTGGTAGCTGACTGTGAATGTATTAACGACAGAAAGCGGCGACTCACAGGCTATTACGATTTTAGGTAGCACCGGATCTATAGGGCAAAGCACCTTAGAGGTTTTGGCTAAGCATCCCAAGCGGTTCTCTATTTTTGCATTAACCGCCAATACGCGGGCAGATTTATTATTAGAGCAATGTGAAAAGTGGCAGCCTAAATACGCAGTGATCAATGATAGCGAGCAAGCTGCCTCGCTAGCGTCGGCGTTTAAACAAAAAGCTTTGCCTACACAATTGTTAGTGGGTGCTGAAGGTTTAGATGCGGTGGCATCCGAAAGTGAAGTTGATGTGGTGATGGCCGCAATTGTTGGCGCTGCAGGTTTGCAGTCAACATTGTCCGCAGTCAATGCGGGTAAAAAAGTATTGCTGGCTAATAAAGAAGCCTTGGTAATGGCAGGTGCTTTATTTATGCAGGCCGTTGCCCGCTCCGGTGCGGTGTTGCTACCTATCGATAGTGAGCACAATGCTATTTTTCAATGCATGCCAGCAAGTGCTTCGGGCTTGGGTTCTGAATCCAATTCCGGTAATGGCCTTGAGCAAGGTATCCGTAAAATATTATTGACCGGTTCCGGTGGGCCGTTTAGGCGTTTAGCGCTAGAGGCTTTTGCCGACGTCACACCAGATCAAGCCTGCGCTCATCCCAATTGGTCTATGGGTAGAAAAATCTCGGTTGATTCAGCCACGATGATGAACAAAGGGCTTGAGTTAATCGAAGCCTGCTGGTTATTTGACTGCAAACCAGATGCGATTGAAATTGTTGTGCATCCGCAAAGTGTTATTCATTCCATGGTTGAATACGTTGATGGTTCAGTATTAGCGCAGCTGGGGCATCCCGATATGCGTACGCCAATCGCGCATGCACTAGCATGGCCTGAGCGAATTGCCTCCGGGGTTGAAAGCCTAAACTGGTCGCAAATGAATGGATTAACCTTTGAAGAACCCGATTTTCAGCGATTTCCAGCCTTAATTATGGCCAGACAAGCTGCTGAGCTTGGTGGAAGTGCGCCAATAGTGTTAAATGCAGCCAACGAAATCGCTGTCGCCGCATTTTTGCAAGAGCGTATTCCTTTTACGGCGATAACGGCGATTGTTGCCGACTGCATTGAAAAAATACCATTTGAGGAACCGATGAGCCTTGAGGCTATCCAAGCCATTGATTCACAGGCCAGAGATATAGCAGAAACAGCCTGTCAGGCGTTTGATGACCTTGTTAATAATGCATCAGCGCCGCAGTAAACTAACAGCGAATATCAATTAACAAACACAAAATACATCCATTTAACTAATCTGCGCTTGCGATCGTAGCAGAGGACATTGGCTTTAATGACATTAGTCTATTTTATTCTCACACTAGCGATATTGGTGACGGTACATGAGTACGGTCATTACTGGGTAGCGCGGCGCAACGGTGTGCGGGTATTAACCTTTTCAATTGGTTTTGGCCCAACCCTATGGAGTAGGAAAGATCGCAACGGCACCGACTGGGTGATTGCGGCACTGCCATTAGGCGGTTATGTCAAAATGCTCGATGAGCGCGAAGCGCCGGTTGCTCCGGCCGATCAAGCCTTTAGTTTTAATCAGCAATCCAAGTCGGCCAGAGCGGCTATTGTTTCAGCGGGGCCGATTGCCAACTTTCTTTTAGCGGTACTGGTTTATTGGGCAGTCAATCTTATTGGTGTGCCCGGTGCATTGCCGGTCGTGGGCAAAGTCGCAGTCGATTCGCCAGCCTATCATGCCGGTTTTGATACTGGCCAAACCATTCTTGCGGTAGACGGGCATGCAACCCCAACGCGATATCGACTGCATATGCAGTTGGTAAATCGTATTGGTGAGACCGGGGTTATTTTGTTTGACCTTAAATATCCGGATAGCGGTTTAATCTATCAGGTTGAATTGCCTATTGAGCGTTGGTTATCTGAAGATGAGCGACCGGACTTTTATTCTTCCTTGGGCTTTGAATATTTTTATCCACCGACACCAGTGGTAATTGATCAGGTCATTGAAGGCGGAGCTGCGCGGGCAGCAGGTCTACAATCGGGAGATGAAATCACTGCAATCGATGCGATTGCGGTTAAAGAATGGGGCGAAGCGGTTGATGTGATCAAGCATCGTCCGGGGCAGACCGTAGCAATTGAATATCTGCGCAATAATCAGTCTCAGAGTGTCGTCGCGACTATAGCCGCGCAAGCCACAGAGGATGGCTCTAGCGAAGGTAAATTGGGGATTTCGGTTCGCGTCAGTACATTACCCGAAGAAATGTTAGTGTTGGAGCGCTATGGGCCAATCGACGCATTGGTAAAAGGTTTTGCTAATACTGGCGAGTTGATTCTCTTTACCCTTAGCTCAATTAAGAAGATGTTGGCGGGTTTAATCTCCACCTCTAGCTTAAGTGGCCCAGTTACCATCGCCAAAATGGCATCGGCAACGGCTAATTCTGGTTTAATCCCGTATATGGAATTTTTAGCCTTGCTAAGTGTGAGCTTAGGCGTGTTAAATCTGCTCCCGATTCCTGTTCTTGATGGCGGTCATTTATTGTTCATTGGCGCCGAAGCGGTCACTCGCAAGCCGGTTCCGGAAAAATTCCAGCTTTGGGGTCAACAGCTCGGGTTATTGCTAATTTTGAGTATAATGGCGCTCGCGCTTTACAACGACATAATTCACTTTTAGGTTAATACTATTTTGCTTCCTTTCTGTTGTATCAAAGAATGTAGTATCGATGTATCTAGTATTAACATATCTAGGCTCAGCGCATCTAATCTCAGCGGTTTCCGGGCGTTGTCGACTGCAAATGCTCTCAGGCTTGATTTATTCTCTCGATCGCTCGCTTTATTCAGCTCTGTTTTTATCGCTGCGCTATTTGCGCTGTTACTGATATTCAGCGGCAATGCGCAATCTCAGCAAATAAGCGATATTCGTATCGAAGGTCTACAGCGGGTAAGTGCCGATTCGGTATTTGCGGTATTACCGATTGATATTGGTCAAAATGTTGACCCTCGCCAAATAGCCGCTGCGTCAAAAGCGATTTTTGCCACCGGTAACTTCCAAAATATTCAAATTGGTATTGATAACGGCGTATTGGTTGTCGGTCTGCAAGAGCGGCCGTCCATCAGCGAGATCAATATCGAGGGTAACAAAGCGATTGAAACCGACGCCTTACTCGATGGCTTGCGTGATCAAGGAATGGCAGAAGGGCGAGTATTCCAGCGAGCAACGCTTGAGGGTATGCGAAGAGAGCTATCTCGACAGTATGGCGCGCAAGGTCGCTACGATGCTGAAATCACCACCGACGTTGTTGCCAAGCCGCGTAACCGTGTGGCGGTGGATATTTTTATTGATGAAGGTAGCGTTGCCAAAATAAAACAAATTAATATTGTCGGAAATGAAATTTATAGCGACGACCACTTACGCGATTTAATGGAATTAAAAGATCGTGGTTGGTTTTCGTTTTTTAAAGGCAATAAAAAATACGCGCGCGAAAAACTCTCCGGCGATTTGGAAACCATTAACGACTACTACTTAAATCGCGGTTATATCCAGTTTGATATGCGTTCGGCGCAAGTATCGGTTGGGCCAAGTAAAGACTCGGTATATATCACGATCAATGTTGATGAAGGCGAACGCTTTACGATTGATCAGGTTAAGCTTGCGGGTGATGTTAAAGATCAAGCCGATACACTGGAGAGGGTATTTCTAATCACCAAAGGCAATACTTTCTCGCAAGCCTATGTCACGCGCACCGAAGAATTAATGAAGCGCATAATGGGTAATCAAGGTTATGCCTTTGCCGAGATCAATAGTATCCCCGAAGTAAACGAAGAAGATAACACCGTCGACGTAACCTTTTTTGTCACGCCGGGTAAGCGGACTTATGTGCGCCGTATTGAATTTGAAGGCAACTATAAAACCTCTGACGACGTACTGCGAAGAGAAATGCGTCAGATGGAAGGTGGTATCGCCTCCACTGATCTTATTGAGCGCTCGCGAGTGCGATTGGAACGACTGGGCTTCTTTAAAGGCGCAACCGTAGAAACGCCAGAAGTTGCCGGCTCCGATGATTTAATCGATGTTAACTTTAAAGTTGAGGAGCAATCATCGGGTAGTGTGTCTGCCTCGATTGGTTTCTCGCAAGACGTTGGCCTTATTTTTGGTGCGGATTTCCAGCAAAATAATTTCCTTGGTACAGGCAAGCAGTTTGGTGTTCAAGCCAATCGCAGCCGCTTTAGAACCTCCTATAGTTTGAGTTACGTTAATCCTTATTACACTGAAGACGGCGTAAGCAGGGGTTTTAGTTTATTCCTAAGTGAAACCGATTTTGATGAAATCAATGTCGCCAGTTACAGCACTAACCGCTATGGAGGCTCGGTTATTTTTGGTTATCCGATTAATGAAACGCAGGCATTGCGTTTTAGTGTGGGTTATACCGAAACCGAAATTGAAACGGGTTTTGCGGCGGTGCAAGAGATTTCCCGAACGCCATTACCGCGCTTGGGTTTAAATCCTGGGGTCAGCCGTTTCCTTGATAGGTCTGATCCGCTGTTTGAAGACTTTATTCAGGGCGATGGCACTATTTATAATCTATCTGATTTTGGCATTACCACGCAAAGTCAATTTGAATTTGACGAGCTAGGTTTTGTAGATAAAAATGGCGATGAGTTTGGGGTGTTTTTATTAAACGGTAGTTGGCGACAGTCGACATTAAACCGCGGAATTCTTGCCAATCGCGGTATCTCAAATAATATTTCTTTAGAGTTAACCGTGCCGGGTAGTGAAATCGAATACTACCGTGTGACCTATGACGGCCAATACTTTTTACCGCTTGGGCCATTCACAATGCGCTTTAGAAATGAAATTGGTTATGGTGATGGCTTTGGTGATACCGATGAACTGCCGTTTTTCGAACACTTTTTAGCAGGTGGTTTTGGTTCGGTGCGTGGCTTTGAAAGTAATACGCTTGGCCCACGAAGCACACCGGCCAGACAAAATCGTGTCTTGTCTGCCTTGGTTGCCCCCGGGACACCATTATTTGTTTATGACTTAGACGGTGGTGTACTTGTCTCCGACCCACTCGATCGTACACCAGACCCATTTGGCGGTAACTTATTGGTCGAAGGTACTATAGAGCTACTATTTCCATTACCGTTTTTGGAAGATCAACGCTCGGTTCGCGCCGCGCTGTTTTTTGACTACGGTAATGTATTTTCCGATAACTGTCGCGAGACTCAGGAGAATTGTAGTAACTTTGATCTTGGCGAACTGCGACAATCGGCGGGTGTTGGTGTGACTTGGTTATCCGGTTTTGGTCCTTTGTCGTTTAGTTTAGGTTTCCCACTGCAACATAATAGTATTGATGAGCGCGAATTGTTTCAGTTCTCGCTTGGCCGTTCCTTTTAATAATGTTTTACCTGTTTAATTAGTTTGGAGAATGATTGTGAAAAAATATTTGTCTATTAATAGTGCAATTAAGAGCAAGGCAGCCATCTGTGGTTTATTGCTATCGTTATTAGCCGCACCGCTAACCGCTTTGGCGCAAGAAGCCGTGGCGGGTAAAATTGCTGTAGTCGATGTTCGGATTGCTGTGTTACAAACAGAAAGAGCCCAAGAGCAGTTCGCCGAGCTTAAAAAGCAAGATGACTTTAAAAACAATATGGACACCATTAAAACGCTTGAAGAAGAGCTGAAAAAAATGGTTGAAGCTTATCAAAAAGATCGTGCAGTGATGAGTGCGTCAAAGCGCGAAGATGAAGAGAAGCGTATTGTTGAGAAGCAAAAAGACCGCAACTATATCGCTGGTAAATTGCAGCAAGCGCAAAAAGAATGGGCTGAGCGCTCGATGGATGAGCAATCGCAAAACTTGCAACGAGTATTGCAAAATTTGGTTGATGAGCAAGCCATTGGCATGTTGATTAGAGCTGATACTGGTGTGGTTTTACATGCTGATGATTCATACAATATTTCAGCACAGGTTACCGAGAGGCTTAACCAAATTAAATAAGCCATTGCAGGCGGTTGCCTTAACTGTAACCCAGCCGCCCGCGCAAACATTTTTCGCGCTTTATAATAAAGGCTATATTTATTTATATTGAATAAACAGTGTGAACGATTTTAACGATAGTACAAGTTCCAAGGCTTATACTCTACCGCAGCTAGCAGAGCTACTAGATGCAGAGTTATTATTACGTGATGCCGATGTAAGCCACACTACAGTCAATGGTATAGCGCCACTTGCGATAGCCACGCCATCGCAAGTTTCTTTTTTGTCCAACAGCAGGTATCGACCGCAATTGCTTAACACAAAGGCAGCGGCGGTTATTGTCAATGCGGATTCCACTGACGATTGTCCGGTTAATTGTTTGCTCCATAGTAACCCTTACTTAGCCTTTGCTAAGCTAAGCCATTATTTTGATACTCGACCGGCAGCCGATTTACAGATTCATCCTTCGGCGGTGATAGCGGATAGTGCCACTATCGGTGAGGGTGCATCTATCGCGCCGGGTGTAGTGATTATGGAGGGTGTGACAATCGGACGTAATGCCCGAATCTCCGCCAATACCGTGATTGAATCGGCGGTGAGTATTGCTGATAACGTGCAGTTGATGGCAAATGTGACGCTTTATCATGGCGTGGTTTTGGGTAGCGATGTTTGTATCCATTCCGGCTCAGTAATCGGTGCAGACGGTTTTGGTTATGCGCCTGATACACAGCGTACTGAGCAAGGTTTTGGTTGGCAAAAGATCGCCCAACTTGGCGCGGTAACTATTGGTAACCGAGTTGAGATTGGCGCAAACACGACCATCGATCGCGGTGCTTTGGACGATACTATTATCGAAGACGATGTCATTATTGATAATCAAGTGCAAATAGCGCACAACGTGGTTATCGGTCGTGGTACTGCTATTGCAGGTTGTGTCGGTATTGCCGGTAGTGCGATTATTGGTAAGTATTGCAATATTGGTGGCGGCTCGGGTATTGCGGGCCATCTTAGTATTGCCGATGGCACAAGCGTTATGGGTATGACCTTAATTAATCGTTCGGTTAAAAAGCCCGGCACGTATGCATCGGGTACCGGTATGCAATCCGCTGCTAGTTGGCGTAAGAGTGCAGTGAGATTTACCCAGCTAGAAGCACTGAATCAGCGGGTTAAAGAATTAGAAAAAAGCAGCACAAAAAATCGTACGAAAAAAAGCTAAACCCTGCAAAGTCAATGCAGCTTAAAACCCATGCTATCTGGAATCGTTAATGGAAATTGAAGAAATTAGAGAATACCTACCGCATCGCTATCCTTTTTTATTAGTCGATAGAGTTTTAGAGTTGGAGTTAGGTAAAGACATTACTGCAATCAAAAATGTCACCATTAATGAACCGTATTTCAATGGCCACTTCCCCGAACTACCGATCATGCCGGGGGTATTAATTATTGAAGCCATGGCGCAAGCGGCCGGTATATTGGGCTTTAAAACGGTGGATAAAAAACCGGCGGATGGTTCTATTTATATGTTTGTTGGGGCTGACAAAATGCGCTTTAAACGACCGGTAGTGCCGGGAGACCAACTGAAGCTGCATGCAGAAATTTTGGCAGTTAAACGTGGTATTTGGAAATTTGCCTGTAGCTCGGAAGTTGATGGTCAAATGGTAGCGGCAGGTGAAGTCCTGTGCGCAGACCGGCAGATATAAGATGATTCACGAGCAAGCGATTGTTGATCCCCGTGCAAACGTGCACCCCAGCGTCAGTGTTGGGCCGTGGTCAATTATCGGCCCCGATGTCAGCATCGGTGAGGGCAGTATTATTCACTCGCACTGCGTGATTAAAGGCCCTAGCACTTTAGGCAAGCGTTGCGAAGTTTTTCAGTTTTCCACCATCGGTGAAGGCACGCCGGATTTAAAGTATCAAGGTGAGCCAACAACATTAACCGTCGGTGATGATAATATTTTTCGAGAAGGTGTTACGGTGCACAGAGGTACCGTACAAGATCGTGGCGATACCTATATTGGCAATAATAATTTATTAATGGCTTACGCGCATGTGGGACATGACAGTGTGATTGGCGACAACTGCATACTGGTTAATAATGCGGTATTAGCAGGGCATGTCATTATTGGTGACTGGGCAATTATTGGCGGTTACTCGGGAGTGCATCAATTCTGCCGTGTTGGCGAGCATAGTTTTGTTGGTGGCATGACTAAAGTTACTCAAGATGTTCCAGCCTTTGTAATTGCCGATGGTCATCCCGCGATTCCAAGAATGATTAACGTTGAAGGTTTACGTCGGCGCGGTTTTGAAGACGCTGAAATCAAAAAATTGCAGCAGGCCTACAAAGTTTTATACCGTAAAAAACTAGCATTAGCTGATGCCTTAATTGAGCTGAAAAAAATGGCAGAGGACTCTGCGGCAGTTAAGCAATTGCTTGCTTCAATTGAATTATCTACGCGCGGTATTATTCGCGCTTAAGGCTGTTTTCGCATCAAGACGGTTTAGCTGTTTAAGTCTTTTTCTCGGATACTTATTTTTTACGCAAGATTGTTTGTTGCGCTGAGCGCTAAAAAACTACTGCGCTTATTAAGCACGCGTTCGATAAGTATTGAATAATCTGTATTGAATCAATAGCCAATAAATATCGGAGCTAGCAATCAGCATACAAGCTCACAATAAACCTTTATCAATAGGAATTGTCGCTGGAGAAACCTCCGGTGACTTATTGGCCGCGGGTTTAATTCGCGCGATAAAAGCTCGCGTGCCCAATGCTGAGTTTAGCGGTGTCGGTGGGCCAAACATGTTAGCCGAAGGTTTTACCACACTTGCTGATATGGATCGTTTATCGGTGATGGGTTTGGTTGAGCCGCTAAAACGATTGCCTGAGCTTTTTGCCTTGCGAGCGCGATTAGTACAAAACTTTATTGACCACAAGCCCGATGTATTTATTGGTATTGATGCGCCAGACTTTAATTTGGGTTTAGAGAAAAAGCTTAAAGCTAATGGTATTAGCACCTGTCATTACGTTTGTCCGTCGGTCTGGGCATGGCGTCAGGGTAGGGTAAAAAAGATTCGTCAAAGTGTCGATCATGTACTTGCCTTACTCCCTTTTGAATCCGACTTTCTTCAGCAACATGATATTGCCTCTACCTTTGTTGGCCACCCGATGGCGGAAGAGTTAGCGCAAACCGCTAATGATGATGTTGAAAATAAAGATGCCAATCATTTAGCGCTTGAGGAGCAATTAAAATCCTTTGTCGCTGGAGGCGAGCAATTAATTTGTGTGATGCCGGGCAGTCGCAGTAGCGAAGTGCGGGCCTTAAGTGATGTGTTTTTACAAACCATTGCTGCCTGCTTGCAAGAAAAACCTCATCTTCGTTTTGTTATTCCCGCAGCCTCTGATGCATTATATGACTTATTAAAGCTGCGACTTGCAGAGCCGGATGTGCAATCAATTGTCGATAAAATATTATTAGTTCGCGGCCAAAGTCGACAGTGTATGCAGGCGGCTTATTTAGTATTGCTGGCTTCAGGCACGGCAACACTGGAGGCGGCTCTACTAGGCAAACCTATGGTGGTGGCTTATCGTTTAGCGCCGCTCACTTATAGTTTGGCATTGCGGATGGTAAAAGTTGATCACTTTGCTTTACCTAATTTATTGACAGATAAGCCGCGTGTACCTGAATTTATTCAACACGAAGCAACAGCAGCGGCATTATCGGAGGCGTTACTCGCCTACCTTGATCAGCCGGAATTAGTTGCCGAGGTAAAAAACGCTTTTGCTAAGGTGCATACAAAGCTTGCGCAAAATGCCAGCGAGAAAGCGGCCGATGTTGTGCTTGAGCTAGCAGCAAAAAACGGAGCATAAACTGCGATGAAGAAAACAGTCAAAAATAAAATCGTATTTGAAGCTCCCGATATCCATTACAGTGGGGGTTTATTAGCCGGTGTTGATGAGGCGGGAAGAGGCCCTTTGGCGGGTGATGTGGTTGCTGGCGCTGTTATTCTCGATCCGGCGCAGCCAATCTAAGGTCTAGCCGATTCAAAAAAATTAACTGAAAAAAAGCGCGAACAATTATTTGATGAGATCTATTCCAAAGCTATTGCTGTTGCTATTGGTCGTGCCAATGTCGCGGAGATTGATGAACTCAATATTCTCTGGGCATCCATGTTGGCAATGAAGCGCGCGGTAGAAGGCTTGGCAGTTCAACCCGAGCATGTAGTGGTTGATGGCAACCGGGTTCCGAAGTGGACTTATAGTGCGCAGGCTTTTGTTAAAGGTGATCAGCGAATCGCTTGTATCAGTGCCGGGTCAATTATTGCCAAGGTCACTCGTGACCAGGATATGTATGCTTTAGCGCAGCAGTTTCCCCAATATCAGTTTGATAAACACAAGGGTTATCCAACTGCCGTGCATAGAGATGCGATACAGCAGTATGGAGTGACAGCGCATCATAGGCGCTCGTTTGGGCCTGTAAAGGCTGTTCTAGAAGCTGGCTAGTTACGATCGTCCAAGAGTTAAAAGTCGTCACGCTAGTGTGATAGCGGCGCCTGCCTGCGCTAAGGTCAATCGCAGAGCAGTGTGGAATGGTTTTAGAGATAAACTGGATTCGCCCGTTCACGATTGCAAAAAAATCCGCCGTATTGCGCTCCCTTAACCCCTCGATCCCCTCCGTCTGTAGTAATATAGCCGATCAGAATCGACGTCCGCTATTGGTCAGTGATTTGCTCTAACCGTCTAAATCGTAAGCGTTTTTTATGGCAGCATCTTTTGTTCATCTACGCAATCACTCCGAGTTTTCTTTATCGGATGGACTATTGCGGGTTAAATCCGTCGTAAAGCGCATGCTTGAGTTGGATATGCCGGCGGTCGCGCTTACCGATCGCAACAATCTCTATGGTCTGGTCAAGTTTCAAAAAGCGGCTTTCGCGAGCGGTATCAAACCAATTTACGGTGCTGATTTACTCTGGGAAGGTGATGATGAGGATGCTCAGCCGTTTAGCATTACGCTTCTTGTGCAAGATGCCACGGGTTATAAAAACCTGCTCAAATTAATTTCGCGTGCTTACCAGCAAGGGCAGGGGCGTTACGGGCCAACGGTCAAGCAGCAGTGGATAGCAGAACTCTCCGAAGGGCTAATTGCACTGTCTGGAGCTCATGAAGGTGATATTGGTCGCGCTTTATTAAGTGGTAAGCAAGATATTGCCCGCGCTTGTCTTGATCGATGGGCGGCCATATTTAAGCAGCGGTTTTATTTGGATATTCAACGTGCCGGTCGCCCCGAAGATGAGCGACATTTGCACGCCGCTGTGGCGCTAGCCGAGCAGGCTAATATTCCTGTGGTGGCGACTAACGACTGCTGTTTTATGCATAGGGATGATTACGAAGCGCATGAAACGCGAGTATGTATTAACGAAGGCCGAGCACTAGATGATCCGCGCCGAACCCGCCGTTATACCGAAGAGCAATACGTTAAATCCGTCGAGGAGATGAGCGAGCTTTTTGCCGATATCCCCGAAGCGCTGGAAAACAGCGTGGTCATTGCCGCGCGCTGTACTGTTGAAGTTGAGTTGGGTAAATATTATTTGCCCGAGTATCCCATTCCCGAAGGCCTGACGCAGGATCAGTTTTTCCGCTCACTATCGCATGATGGTTTGGATATGCGCTTGGAAAAACTCTTTGATAGTAAAGCCGAAGACTTTCCGGCGACGCAACAACGATACCGTGACCGTCTCGACTTTGAGATCGAAACCATTTTGCAAATGGGTTTTCCCGGTTACTTTCTTATCGTGATGGACTTTATTCGCTGGGCCAAACAAAACGGTATTCCGGTGGGGCCGGGTCGTGGTTCGGGTGCTGGTTCATTAGTTGCCTATGCGCTGGAAATTACCGATCTTGATCCCCTGCAGTACGATTTGCTGTTTGAGCGATTTCTAAATCCTGAGCGGGTATCGATGCCAGATTTTGATGTCGACTTTTGCATGGAAAAACGCGATAGGGTAATTAGCTACGTTGCCGATACCTATGGTCGTGAAGCGGTTGGACAAATTATTACCTTTGGCACCATGGCTGCCAAAGCGGTAGTACGTGATGTTGCCCGCGCTCAAGGTAAGTCTTATGGACTCGCTGACAAACTCTCAAAAATGATTCCCTTTGAAGTCGGCATGACGTTGACCAAAGCCTTTGAGCAAGAAGAAGTGCTACGCCAATTTTTAAGCGACGATAGTGATGGCCAAGAAATTTGGGATATGGCCATCCAGCTCGAAGGCACAACTCGTAATGTTGGTAAGCACGCCGGTGGTGTGGTTATTGCGCCGTCGCGACTGACCGATTTCTCGCCGCTGTATTGTGATGAAAGTGGTGAAGGCTTAGTTACCCAATACGATAAAAACGATGTTGAAGAAGCGGGCTTGGTCAAGTTTGACTTTCTGGGGTTGCGGACCTTAACGATTATCGATTGGGCCTTAGTAATTATCGACCGGCAGCGAGCAGAGCTTGGTGAGAAGCCGCTGGATATCACTGAAATCCCTTTAAAAGATGCACAGAGTTTTGAACTATTAAAACGCGCCGATACCACCGCTGTATTCCAATTGGAATCGCGGGGTATGAAAGATCTTATCAAGCGACTATTACCCGGTAGCTTTGAAGATATTATTGCACTGGTAGCTTTGTTTAGACCGGGGCCTTTACAGTCCGGCATGGTTGATGATTTTATTAACCGTAAGCATGGCCGTGCCGAGCTTGCCTATCCGCATCCGCAATACCAGCATGAAAGTTTAAAACCCATATTAGAACCTACCTACGGCATTATTCTGTATCAAGAACAGGTAATGCAAATCGCTCAGGTCATGGCGGGTTACTCCCTAGGTGAGTCGGATTTATTACGTCGTGCCATGGGTAAGAAAAAAGCCGAAGAGATGGCCAAGCAGGGCGAGCGTTTTATTTCGGGTGCCAAAGAAAAAGGTCATAGCGAAGAATTAGCTAAAAATATCTTTGATCTAATGGAAAAGTTTGCCGGTTATGGTTTTAATAAATCGCATTCGGCTGCCTATGCATTAGTGTCTTATCAAACGGCTTGGTTAAAAACCCATTATCCTGCGCCGTTTATGGCGGCAGTATTAAGTTCGGAAATGCAAAACACCGATAAGATAGTGACGTTAATTGATGAGTGTCGTCATATTGGTGTCGAATACACTTTGCCTAATGTTAACGACGGTGAATTTCTATTTAGTGTTAATAGTCAAAACCAAGTGGTTTATGGTTTGGGCGCGATTAAAGGCTTAGGTGAAGGCCCTATCGCCAGTATTATCGAAGCGCGTACAGAAAAACCGTTTACCGACTTATTTGATTTTTGCGCGCGTACCGATGCAAGAAAATTAAACAAGCGTGCGCTCGATGCGCTCATTCGCAGTGGTGCCTTTGACGCCTTAGGTGAAAAGCGTTGGGTGCTACAAGCAGCCTTACCTGAAGCCATTAAAGCGGCTGAGCAGAGTGCGAGTAACGCCGATTTAGGTATGGTTGATATGTTTGGCGAGCTAGCCGAAACCAATGCCGATAATTTATATGAAAATTTTCAAAACGCCAAACCTTGGAATATTCAAAAGCGCTTACTGGGTGAAAAAGAAACCTTAGGCTTGTATTTATCGGGTCATCCAGTCGATGCCTATGAGCAAGAATTAAAGCGCATGGTTAAGCGTCGTTTAAAAGGCGTGCAAATTGGCAAGGGTAAACAAGTCGTTGCCGGTATGATTTTGGCCATGCGCACGATGAAAAATAAACGCGGTGACACTATGGCGTTTTTAACGCTAGATGATCGTACCGCCAGAATAGAAGCTTCGCTATTTTCCGAAGCCTATAATGATGCCCGCGACTTATTGGTTAAAGACTCGGTGATTTTTGTTGAAGGTGAAGTTAGACAAGATGATTACACCGGTGGTTTAAGTATTCGGGTCAACAAGGTTTACGGTATAGCCGACGCACGACAAAAATATGCGGAGTCATTATTGCTGGAACTTGATTATCAAGCGTTTGATGCGCGCACCCTAAAATCGCTACAAAAAATATTAAGCGAAGACTTTAAAATGGTCGGGCGGGGCAGCTGCCCGGTACGGGTTTCTTATACTGGTGAGCAGGCGGTTTGCGATATTAAACTAGGTTATGACTGGCGTGTTGTTCCCAGCGATGCCTTAATACAAAAGTTGCGTGATGTTTTTGGTGAATCTAAAGTTAACGTCCGCTACGCCGATCCCAATGCTAATCCCTACGCTAATGCGTATACGGCTAAAAGCCCGGTAATAGACAATAAGCTCGCTGCTGCTGATACTAAGCCTGCTAATAACGCGGGCAATGGTGGCGAAGCACCGAATATGTCGGTGAGTGCTTGATATATAACTTATCGCCTAGCGTAAACTGAGTTTGCTGGTTTAAACATATAAGATAATAATCCTTGAATACATTGATTGCTGAATCTAATTCCTTAGCTATTATCGCGCTATTATTTAGTGTTGTTGCTATTGCGTGCTGGATAGAAACGAGGCCGCGGATCGGACAGTTTGCGGTTATTGGCATTATCTTTTCTTGCATGTTGCTAAATGGTTTGCATATTCTCCCTCACGCTGCGCCGATTTACAAAATCATTAGTCAGTACTTTGTTCCCTTAGCGATTCCGTTAATGTTATTTAACGCCGATATAAAGCGTATTTGGCAGGAATCAGGACGCGTATTTATCGCGTTTTTTTGCGCGACGTTTGCGACAATTATGGCAGCGATTTTGGCTATTAACTTAACCGCAATACATGCCGATGAAAGTCTATGGGCGGGTATTGTTACCGCCGGGTTTATTGGAAGTAGTGGTAATACCGTTGCGGTTGCGGCGGCCTTGGATAAAAGTGCTGACCCGTTTTTTGGATTATTGTTAGCCTCAATGTATGTGGTTACTGTTCCATTTGTTGCTTTAATGCTAGCGCTGCCAAGTATTCCGCGCTTATGGCTATGGTTTAGTCCTAATAAAGAAAAGCCTTCGTCAGACGATCAGCCATCGCAAAACCAGACAGCGCAATCGTCAGCTGTCAGTATGCTTCAATCATCAGCGGCTGTGACCACTTCCTCGCTGTCAGCCTGTTTAGCGCTCAGTGCATTAATCTGTTGGATAGGCGATTATCTAGCTGAAATTACGTCCTTTGCGCCAATGAAGTTTCTAGCGATTAGTTTAATTAGTATTATGTTTGCCAGTATATTACCCAAGCAAGCGGCTAAGCTGCACGGTCATCAGCAAGTGGGGCATATTTTGTTGTATATGATTTTTGCGATTATTGGTGTGCAGGTAGATTTTTCGCAGGCGCTAGCGTCGGGTGGGCAGATAATGGTGTTTGCTTTTATTTTATTAAGTGGTCATTTGATCATAGTTTCGCTATTAGGGCGTCTATTAAAAATTGCTGGGCCGGAATTATTAATCGCCTCTAACGCCTGTTTGCTGGGGCCGCCAACTGCAGCGGCGATGGCTGCATCCAGAGGCTGGAATCATTTAATCACGCCGGGAATTTTATGTGGTGTATTGGGTTATGCCGTGGCTAATTTTATTGGTATCGCCTTTGGTGAACTGATGTAGTGCTTCGCTCTTGCTTCTATAGCAATAGTTTTTGGAATAAGCTTGGCATTGTATTTGATGTCTTAGTTGAATAGTATGTTCGGCTTGCGAGATTAAAAAAATGAGTGCAACGTCAGGGTTACAATGAAGTGTCTGAGTACTCGCCAACTGATTTAACCGCTGATATTGACTCTCCATTACTTCTGATTGCAAGCGAAAAAAAACGTGGTAATTGATACTGACTACTCACGTTTGATGAATAAAAGAATGCAGAAGAGAAATAAAGCTGTCGAGTACCTTGAGCTGGAAGGTGCGGAGCATTGGGAAACGAATAACCAGCATGAGTTAAGCAAGTTTACTGCAAGGGCAGAGTTTTTTAATAAATATTTAGCGCCTAAACCAAAGCAAGCTTTGGCTGCTAGCCAAGCCAATTAAGATTTTATATAGCAATCAAATCGGGCTTATAAAATTTGGCTTGATAGTTTTTTTTCGACTAGCGGCATTCGATCATTGCCAAAATACATATCATCGCTATCAATAAAAAAGGTCGGCGAGCCATAACCGCCGCGAGCAATTAATTCATCGGTATTTGCACGCAGTTGATCTTTATAATCTTGCACTGCAATCTTGCTTAATAACTTATCGCCATCGATTCCCGCTTCCTTGCAGATAGCGCTAAGTACTTTATCGCTAGAAATATCCTCAAGTCTTGACCAGTAGGCTTGAAAACAACTGCGGGCAAATTCAATAAGCTTGCCTTGCTCCTGTGCCACAATACATCCGCGCATGGCTTTAACACTATTTACCGGGTGAAAGTCCGGCCAGCCAATTTTTATCTCGCATAAATCAGCCCAGTCCTGCATGTCCTTCATAAAATATGTCATACGCCGCTCGTTGGAAAACATCGACTCGCGCGCAGCATAAAGGTCTTTATTCACCTCATTAAAAACACCGCCAACGATAATTGG
>CAJQQO010000100.1 GCA_905480475.1 uncultured Pseudomonadales bacterium
CGAGGACTTGGGGACGGAGCGCACTAAAAGCACGCTTTTTGCACTAAAACTGGGACTTGAAGGACAATCAGCAGCGCTAGCTTGGTTAGGCTACCGCTTCGGTAAGGTCGCTGCTAGGCGCATGAACATCATCTGAATCACTTTCTTTAAACGAAAACTCCAGATTAGTCTCTTCTACAGCAGCATAGGCACTAACGGAAGAGCTATGGCACTCAATAGCGGTGTTACTGTGAACTTGCTGAGAGTTGCTTGGCAAACTGTCCGCACCCCGATACAGCGGAGCATTGTTAGCTAACATATCGATTTGCTGCTGATAATCCTGAATCGCCAACCAATCAATTGCCTCGGCGAAAACATCATCTATCGCAGCGCTATCCATTAGCATACTTAAATGATCATATTTTCTTTTGCTGCCATTGATCGTATCAAGCACAATCATTCTTGCATCGTGCGCGCCTAACTCTTCAATAAAGTTGCGCACATCACCGGTTTCGGCAAATACTGTGTCAGCAGCTGCAGCAAAATGTAGTGCGGCAGGAATAGGATTGTTTTGCAAAGCTGCGCGGTAGTCAAAACCATCTTCGCTATCTAGCCATTCACTGCTATTCATCCACTGCGAGTAAACTCTAAACCATTGCGCGTTTTCATCTGCCGAACCCAAACGCATTCGGGTAGCAGGAAAAACATTGCGCCAGTTAACTAATTTTGCCGTTAGAGGATGACAAAAGGTTTTAACAAAAGCATTCGCTAAACGATGCTTGGCCTGAAGTTGACGACGCGCGCCAAAGAAAATCATTTGCTGTGCGCTTTACTCAGCAGCATTTAAACGCGCCCAAGCTGCCGATAACAATACAGCACCAAAACCATGGCCAACCCAAATACTGGCTGCACTTTTGTCTAGATTGCTGCTATTTATATCACTGCTATAAGCGTTCGGACAATGATTAATCGCTTTTAACATTCTAGGAATGGCTTCGTTAACAATATCATACACGCTTAGTGTTGAAGCTTCGGTATCGGGTGTTAGGCTGCGCCCACGACCACCTAAGTCGGCAATAAATACTTCGTAACCTTGCTCGGCAAAATAATAAGCTAAACCCTTACCACTATCGTTATAAAAAATTCGGCCACACTCGACTTCACCGTGCAACATAAACACGCGCTTATTTTTTATCGCCGGAATGGTTTGATTGATAGCAGAATCAAATGCATGAGGAATAAGGTGACGCATATGCAACTGCTCACCGTTGGGCATAGAGACCCATATCGATTCCGCAGCAATAGTGTTTTGCTTTGCGTTTTGTTCTGGACCGGTATTTAAATCAGAATTTGAATAAGCGTCTGAACTTTGATCCGAAGCGATATCATCAAAAGACATCTGACTGGATTTATTATAAGCGCGAGCAGAATTCTGCTCAGGGAAGTTTACTTCAGCGCGGGATATTGATTGTGATTTATTGTATTCCACTCTTTTACGACTCGCTGTAATGATACCGGTAAGGCTGTTTTCAACTGCTGGGCAAACAGCGACACACGTAATTCTTCAACCAGCCATCTAAAATCTGCCACTGCCGGGTCTGAAAAAATTGCTTCAGGGTACTTATATAGCAGAGTTTTTAACGGCTGTTCTATAGATGACAACTTTTTACATAATTCAAGATCTTTCGCCGATGATCCGCTCAATCGATCGAGCCGAATCACAATAGCATTTAAATAGCGAGGTAAATGCCGCAGGCGATTTAATCCCGTTTTAAATAGAAAACCCGGAGTAATAAGCCGCTCCAGTTGCTGATCAATATCCTTACATTGCACCTCGAAATGCGGCCGCCTTTGTTGAAGTACATCACATATTTGCTGGTAATTTTTCAATACTTCATAAAGCAGACTTTCAATTTCGATCGAGGCGTTTAGCAATTTACTGCGGCCTTGCTCAACGCAGCGGTTAAAGCCCACTTCGTCGCTGGGCAATTCCTCAGCAAAATCATTCAGACAGCTCGCCGCAACCGCCGTTTTGATTAAATCATCAACCAACACATCACGATTGCCTAGCTGCACAAACGGTAAAATCGCCAAGGCGTTTTTACAGCTATTTTTTTTCATATAACGGACTTTATCTTTCATCGCCAACATCATTAAACGCACTAGGCCTTCACGCGTTGCCGCTTGGGCCTCGGCGGGTGTAGACATCAAGTCCAAAGTAATCGATTCACGCTTATCAATGAGCGCCGGATAGCCGCGCAGACCCAGACCATCTTGCTGATAATCGTGACTGGCGTTTAATTGACCAAAGTCCCAGCGCGTTAAGGATTCACGCTTAAAGGTATCGTTAGCATATTCATTAATACTGGCATCAAGCTGCTGGCGACAGGCATCTTGCAGCGCACTTAGATCACGCCCCGCATGCAAACAATGGCCGCTTTTATCGTAAATCTCAAAGCGCATACGGCAATAGTCATCCAGGCTTTCGTTACAGTGATTACGCCATTGCATCGGCTCGATATTGACCGAATAAAAAATGCCAATTTGCTCAGCCAGCGCTTGCGCCAGCGATTTATTATTCGCCTGACACTCGGCAATTTTAAGTCGCGGCAATAAACTATCGACCACTGACGGCACTGGCACTAAGCGTTTACGCTGCGCCTTGGGTAGCGCTTTAATCATATCGATACATTTATCACGCAGCATTCCCGGAACTAACCAGTCAAAAGCATAAACGGGAATTGCTCCCAACGCGCCCAAGGGAATGATGGCGCTAACACCATCGAGCTCATCGCCAGGGCGAAAACAATAACTTAATTGATAAGACTGATCAGCAAACACTAATTGATCGGGAAACTGCTGCTCGGCTTGCTTATCATCGCTACCCAGCAATACATCAGCGCGACTAAGCAATAAGGCTTGCTGGTCTTCGGGTGAAGCTTTTTTAAGCCATAATTCCAAGCCCCGACGATTAACAATATTGGCAGGTAAATGTCGTTGATAAAACGCCGCTAGTACCAGCTCATCGACTAATAAATCGCGTCTACGGGCTTTTTCTTCTAGCGTGGTTATCTCGGCAATCAACTCGCTATTATGTTGCCAAAACTTAGCTAACTTTTGCAGACGTTCATTGGGCTGTAATTCACCGCCAGCTAAAGCTTGCTGGATAAATACCTTTCGGGTGGTTTCAACATCGATGGTTTCATAACTAATACGCTGGCGTGTTGCCAAGGATAAACCATAGATAGCACTGCTACGAAAAACCATTACCTGACCGCGCTTAGCATCCCAGTGCGGTTCGTTATATTCGTGTTTAATTAAATGCGGCACCGAGCGAATAACCCATAGCGGATCGATTGCCGCCAATGATCGCGCGTACACTTTACGGGTTTCAACAATCTCGGCGGCCATCACCCATTGTGGCGCGGTTTTAAACTGCGACGATGCAGGAAATAGAAAAAATCTTAAATTTCTTGCGCCACGGTATTCGCCTTTTTGCTCTTTGTTACCAATATTGGCTGCCAGCCCGGTTAATAAGGCGCAGTGCAGCTGCTCAATTTGGCTGGCATTAAAGTCTTGCTGAAAAGGATCAAACTCTTCGTTCTTGTTTTGCGTTTTACCGCTTAACTGCTGGCTGCTGTTTCTATTATTCTTTACCGCGTTTTGGGTTGGCTGTTGCTTTGTTTGATTGGCAGTCGGTAATTTTGTTAATGCTTTAATTAACGGTTTTATCGCTAGCAATAACTGCCTATGTAGATCGCGCCACTCACGCATACGTGGATAAGATAAAAAATCTTTTTTGCACAGCTTACGCAATTGATTTTGACTTAAGCTTTCGCGCTGCTCCTCGTAATAGCGCCAGAGGTTTATCCAGCTTAAAAAATCAGAGCGCTTATGCCAAAACCGACGATGCATTTGATCAGCCGCTTGACGCTTTTCTGCCGGTGATTCACGCGGATCCTGCACCGCTAATGCACTGACGATAATCAACATATCATTGAGACAGTTCGCGCGTAATGCAGCTAATAACATCCTACCCAATCGTGGATCAACCGGTAGACGCGCCAAATCATTACCAATAGCTGACAAACCGCCCTGCTCGTTTAACGCACCCAGCTCCTCAAGCGTTTTTAAACCGGATCGAATTTGTCTGCCATCCGGTTTATCCATAAAGGGAAAGTGGCCAATATCGCCTAAATCCAATGCCTTCATTTGTAAAACGACTGCGGCAAGATTGGTTCGCAATAATTCCGGTTCGGTAAACGCCGGTCTTTGCTTAAAATCTTCTTCGGTATAAAGCCGGTAGCACACACCCGGCGCGAGCCGACCGCAACGCCCCGCTCTTTGATTAGCGCTCGCTTGTGAAATCGCCTCTAAGGGTAATCGTTGTAATTTACTTCGCGCGCTATAGCGACTAATACGCGCAACGCCGGAATCAATTACATAACCAATACCGGGCACAGTTACCGAAGTTTCAGCAACATTGGTTGCTAAAATCACACGGCGCTTTGCTTGCTTATTTCGACTGGGAGAGAATATGCGTTGCTGTTCTTTCTGGCTTAATCTTGCGTATAGAGGCAACACTTCAAAGTGGCCTTCATCGCGCTTTAACCAACGACTTAAATCGCGAATCTCGCGCTCGCCGGGCAAAAACACCAACACATCGCGCGGGCCACCGCTGCGACCAATGGTATCGTTTTGCTCAATCGCATCCAGCGCTGCAGAAATGCGGCTATTAAGATCCGCTAAGTGATCAATATCATCGCTTGGCTCAGTCTTTTTGGCATTGGCTTGTTGGGATGAATCACTTTGTTTTTCACTATCCGCAGTAAAGCTTTTATCCAGATCTTCAATATATTCAATTTCAACTGGAAAGCTACGTCCGGGGATTTCAATAACCGGCGCATTGTCAAAGTGATTAGCGAAGCGCCGTACATCAATCGTCGCCGAGGTAACAATTAATTTTAAATCCGGTCGCTTGGGTAATAGGGTTTTTAAAAAGCCCAATAAAAAATCGATATTAAGACTGCGCTCATGCGCCTCATCAATAATTAAAGTATCGTAGTCACGCAGATATCGATCATTGGCAATGGCGGCTAATAAAATACCGTCAGTCATCACTTTGATTCGCGTGGCATCTTGAAACTGATCATTAAATCGAAAGTGGTAGCCCACCTCAATACCCAGTTGTACTTCAAGCTCTTCGGCGATTCTTGCGGCAACCGTTCTAGCGGCTAAACGCCGAGGCTGGGTATGGCCAATTCGACCGAGCACACCTCGACCTAACTCAGCACAGAGTTTAGGTATTTGCGTTGTTTTACCCGAACCGGTTTCGCCAGCGACAATAATAACTTGGTTGGCGGTGATAGCCGCAGCTAGCTCACTGCGACACTGAGCTACAGGCAAGTTTTCTGGATAGCGAATATCGCTAAAGCTGCTTTGTCTTTGCAAGACAATACGATGCGATTGAGTAAGCCGGTCAAGAAAGCGCTGAGCATCGCGGGTATAGGGTTGATTTTTTTTAGAGCGACTAAGGATTT
>CAJQQO010000101.1 GCA_905480475.1 uncultured Pseudomonadales bacterium
ATCCATTTCAACATGCGATTCTTTTATCGGTGGTACTGCACCTAAGGCGTCAACACCGGCAACAAACGCAAACGACGCGCCTTGTTGATAATCACAACTACCTGAACAGGTAAAATCTACATCCTGTACGCTGTCTAAACCTGCGCCAGCTAGGGCAGCCTTAACCACCGGCATAATTAATTCAACTTCGTTAAGTGCACCTGCATCGCGAACACAGTCACTTTGAATATAGGAAACAATAGCTACATCACGCATATTATTCTCCTCCTGCTTGATCTAAGGGTTTCCAATAGCGAATATTGTCCATCGCGTAACCCCATTCATCTTCGGGTTTCCAAACGGCTTTTACTCGCATACCAATTTCAACTTTTTCGTTATCGCATTCACTTAATAAGTGAATAAAAGCCATATCAGATCCATCGGCTACTAAATTAGCCACGACATAAGGTGGCTGGATCGCATTACCGGGAATAGGAATATGCACAATAGTGAATGACTCAACCGTGGCAACATCTTTACATTCCACTTCTTCAACCGTGGCAACACCGCAAGCTGCACAAGAACCGCGTGGTGGAATATAAACGTTTTTGCAGGATGGACATTTTTGCCCAACGATTTTACCTTTACGAATCTGATGTAAGAAACGTGCTGTTGCATTGCCAGCGGTAAAGTTGTAATCGAGATAAGACGGTGCATCCATCATCACGACATCTTCATCGGCATCCGATGCAGGAGTTTTACCCGAACTGCTATCACCGGGTTCAAAGCAAACAATATCCTTGATATTACCTTCACCCTGCTCGGCCCATCGCGCTCGTACCGATAAGCCAGTAGACATAATCGATTCATCACCACCGGTATCAATAGCGTGTAGCATTGGCGTATCCGCGCCTTTTAATTTAACCATCCCCCATGCAAACGGTTTATCTAAGGGGTGATGCGGCGTAGGCTCGCTAACCCAACACCAGTTAGTTACCTCACCGACATCTTCAACCGCAACGATTTCGCTTAAAGCCTCAGCCGTAACGGGGTCGTATTCAACCGCTGGCACTAATACCCGGCCGTCAGAGCCTTTAACACCGACAATTTCACCCCTACGCAAACCTGTTAGAAAGCGGCCAACAATTGGCCCAGTCGAACGGGTATACGTAAAGCCAAGGGTGAAGGGCTGACTTAAGACCTCCTGATTTTGTTCTCCTGACATAACATCACCTCTACAATTATAAGCAGCGCATTTTACCGCGTTGCTGTTCAATTAACGTGTTTTAATTATTACTATTTGGTTTTGTAAGCAGCACCTTGCTAAACGTTACGGGCACTAACATTAGAACTCTTTAAATTGGTATTAAAACTAGGAATAAAATCGTACACAATCCTCTAGCGCGGCGCGATCGGTAATGGCACCGCTAGAAGCATCTTCTTCATCCGAATAGCCAAAAGAAATACCAAACATAAGCTTATAGTCTTCACTAATATCCAATTCCTTACGCAAGCTATCAGCGGTAAAACTTAATGCGGTTTGCGGGCAACTGCCAACACCATGAGCAGTCATGGATAACATCAATGTTTGCGCATACATACCTAAATCGGCTGCTTCACGGACACCGGTATTGCTATCAGTGATAAAGCAAGCGGGTAAAAACAAAAACACCACGTGGGGTGCACCAAAAAAGGTAAAGTTTTTAAAGAACTGGGCATCTCTGGTCGCTTTATCTTCGCGTGCGATACCCATTGCGCTATACATAGCGTTAGCCGCTGCAAATTGTCTATCGCGATATACGCCCTCGTACTTACCCGCGTACGGAAAATCCATACTTATGTCACCGTTGATAAACGCGGCCGGAATCATTTCACGCAAACGCTCAATTTTTTCGCCGGAGACTACCGCCGATAACCAAGGCTGCGAATTGCAATTGGAGGGTGCTTGCTGCGCAGTTGCAAAAATCGATTTTAATGTTGCCTCATTAATTGGCTTTGGCAAATACGCTCTAACTGAACGACGACTGTTAACGATTTTTTTAAATACTTCAACACTTTCCATATTTTTTCCTGCTTACCTGATTCCTATTAATATAGTTCCTGATTAACTATTCCTGATATTAGCTAACTCGCTACCGCAGTTGCGTCACCATTATCGACCAGGCGTTTAATATCATCACTGGAGTAACCGATTGACGCCAGCAGCTCACGCGTATTAGCGCCTATTTCTACCGGTGCAACACCGAGCTCACAAGAACTTTTACTAAAGCGTGGCGCAGGCGCAGGATGAACGATCCCCTGTCGCTCAATATAAGCGTTACGCGCAACATTATGTGGATGCTCAACCGCCTCGGCAGCAGAAAGTACCGGTGCAAAACAAATATCGGTGCCTTCCATAATTTCGCACCATTGATCACGGGTTTTCTCGGCAATTTTTTTCGCTACTCTCGCTTTCAACTCTGGCCAACGCGCTTTATCCATTTGCGTTTCCAAACCCATTTCCGATTCGGGAATCTCTAACTTTTCTAAAAGTAATCGATAAAACTGCGGCTCTATTGAACCAATAGAAATAAAACCATCGCAAGCGCACTGATACACACCGTAATAATGCGCCGCACCATCTAACATATTGGATTGGCGCTTATCGTCCCAAAACCCAACTGCTATGCAGCTATGCATAAACGACATAATAGATGCCGTGCCATCGACAATTGCCGCATCAACCACTTGGCCAATACCGGTTTTTTGCGCATCAAGTAGACCCGCCAAAATACCCATCACTAAATACAATGAACCGCCACCAAAATCGCCTAATAAATTCAGCGGTGGAACCGGCCCTGAATCACGTGTACCAATAGCATTCAAAGCACCGGTCAAGGCAATATAATTAATATCGTGACCAGCAGCTTGAGATAGCGGGCCGGTCTGCCCCCAACCCGTCATACGACCATAAACCAGTTTGGAATTACTCTCGGTAAATACCTCTGGGCCCAGACCCAGCTTTTCCATAACACCAGGTCGAAAACCTTCGACCAGAATATGGGCGGTATTAATTAATTTTCGCGCGGCGGCAATGCCCTCTTCGCTTTTAAGGTTTAAGGCAATGGATTGTCGCCCACGACTCATAATATCGGCGGGGTTGGCGGCAAATGGCGAACCGCCGCTGGCACGATCTATCCGAATAATTTCTGCACCTAAATCGGCCATTAACATACAGGCAAAAGGCGCTGGGCCAATACCTGCAATTTCAACCACGCGATATCCCGCTAATGGACCCATATTTGGCAACCTTTACATTCTGTATTTCGCTTATTCAATAAGCGGTAAAATCTGGCTAATAGAGCTTAAAACACCCTAAGCATTTGATTTTAGAGGTTGCCACGCCCACCTAAGCACCGCAATGGCCAAAGCATTTTTACCGCCTTCACGTGGCGCTTTTCATCTATCAATCGGCTTGAATGTCAGCGAGTTAATTGGTTTTTTGTCTCTATGCTTAAGACCGAAGGATTTGGCTTGTTAAAGCCAGTATCACGACGTTAAAACGACAGACTTAAATACACCGACAGACAAGCAAACATAATTGCACCAGATGCCAGCTAGGTTAGAATAACAAGAACAGTGATTCGGCATTATCCAGTAGGCGAGAAAATAGTTAATGGAAAAATCAAAACAGAATTTTCGGCTCAACGCGCGACTTAATAGCTTTAAAGCCGCCGGCCAAGGCGTTGTTACATTGCTAAAAAATGAGCACAATAGTTGGGTGCATTTGCTGATAAGCATCGCAGTAGTGGCGCTTGGATGCTACTTCTCTATTACGGAAATGGAGTGGTGTTTGCTTATTATCGCCATTAGCTTGGTCTGGATGGCAGAGGCACTCAATACCGCGATTGAATACCTATGCGATAAAGTCTCTCCAGAGATTGACCCACTTATTAAACAGGCTAAGGATGTTGCCGCAGCAGCCGTGCTATTAAGCAGCGTCGGAGCTGTGTTAATTGGTCTAATCGTTTTCTATCCCTATCTAACAGCACTAATAGCAAGCGTTTGATAATTGAACCCTAAGCGACTAGCTAATCATGCATGATCCAACAACGACTTTTGCATATTGGCCGCGATAGTACTGGCCAGGTGTTTGGCTCTATCGGCTTTTGGACCGGCAAAGTGGCTATCAACTGTCGCCACAAAATAGCTTAGCCAAGCTTCAAAATCCGCGGCTTCAAGCTTTTGCGTCTGATCAACTAGGCGATGAATATTCATGGTGTGGCGTTGATATTCATCACTTCCCAGCAATAGCTTCTCCCAATACTGACAGATAAGCGGTTTATGCAGCTCCAAATCAACCTCTGCCACATCCAAAAATATCGGCGCAAGTTTTTTATCGGCCAATAGGCAGGCATAAAATCTATCGACCAACTGCCTAATCGTTTGAGGCGAATCCAAATCAGGTTTTTTCATGGTTGACGTTGACAAAATAGACCTTATTAAAATCCAATGACCTTATAAGATTGGCTAGGTGATTTATAACGACATGTTAATAACTAATAGCATAGCAGCCTTGTAGCATTGATGTTTAACATAATGCTGTTTGATCGACAGCGCTGAATACAACAACGAGCTTATTTTCTTATACCAAGACCTCAGCTCCGCTAATAGTAAAACATCACCTAAAAATTCTAAACAAAAAGGTAGTTATGACAACTCTTAACCGCGACTTCGATTTTGATGCGCTGAATATCATGCGTGAAAAATATCATCAGGAGCGCGACAAACGCATTCGCAGTGATGGCAATAAACAATATCACGAACCGAAAGGACAATTTTCCAATTATGCAAAAGATCCTTTTATCCAAACAGAAATTAAGCGCGATGCCTTAAATGATGAAGTTGAAGTCGTTGTTGTTGGCGCGGGATTTGGCGGTTTGCTGGCAGGTGCTAGTCTGCGCGAAGCGGGACTAGAACAGAAAAAGGCCATTCGTCTAATTGATCAAGCTAGCGATGTTGGCGGCACTTGGTATTGGAATCGTTTTCCCGGTGCTATGTGCGATGTTGAATCATATATTTATATGCCCTTGCTAGAACAGCTCAATTATATGCCGACGGAAAAATACGCCAGCGGCAGCGAAATATTTTCCTACTGCCAAAAAATTGCTGAACACTATCATTTATATGATAACGCCTGCTTTCAAACCGAAGTGACCGAGGTTCGCTGGAATCAAGAATTACAGCGTTGGCGAGTTAGCACCGACCGTGGCGATACTATAATGGCGCGATTTGTTTGCATGTCGAATGGTATTTTACATCGCCCCAAATTGCCGGGCGTTAAAGGTTTAGAGAACTTCGAAGGCCATGCATTTCATACCTGTCGCTGGGATTATCAATACACCGGCGGTGATATGTCAGGCAACATGACCGGTTTAGAAAATAAACGCGTTGCAGTTGTCGGCACCGGCGCAACAGCTATTCAGTGCATTCCTAAACTGGCTGAATCGGCCGAGCACGTTTACGTATTACAACGCACCCCCTCTTCCATTGATGTAAGAAATAATTGCCCCACCGATACGGATTGGTTTGCGCAGCAAGCTGCCGGTTGGCAGCAAGAAAGAAGAGATAACTTTAATCGTATTTTATCGGGCGAGCATATTGATTCGGATATGATTAATGACGGCTGGACCGATATTAGTAAAAACCTAAGTGCACTACTAACCAACAATACTGATATTGCTAGCGCTCCCGATCAAATTGCCAAGTATGCTGAGGCGATTGATTTTAATAAAATGAGTCAAATACGTAATCGGGTTGATGAGGTGGTTAGCAATTCAGAGACTGCCGACAAATTAAAAGCCTACTACCGCGCGGGTTGCAAACGACCCTGCTTCCACGATGAGTATTTACAAAGCTTTAATCGCGACAATGTCACCCTGTTAGATAGCCAAGGCAAAGGCGTTGAAAACGTTCTTGCCAACAGTGTTGTGGTCGATGGTCAGGAATACCCTGTCGATTGCTTGGTTTTTGCTACCGGTTTTGAATTAAATCCCGCCATTAAAAAGAAAGCGGGTTACGAAGTGATTGGCAAAAACGACTTAAAATTAAGCGATAAATGGGAACAACAAACCAGCTCAATGCACGGCGTAATCACCAGCGAATTCCCCAACTGTTTTATTATTTCCAATCTGCAAAGCGCTTTTACCGTTTGCATTACACATAGCCTTGAAGAACAGGCTAGGCATATTGCTTACATTATCTTAAACGCAAAAACCCAAGACGCCACCGAAGTCAACGTTTCAAAAGAGGCCGAGCAAAAATGGGGCGAGCTTATTGTCGCCCAACCTAATATTACCGAAGAGTTTTACAATGAATGCACGCCCGGGTATTACAATCGCGAAGGTGAAAAAAATAAGCTCAATTTACACAACCGGTCTTTTGCAAATACGGTAGAGTATTTCAAAACTCTTAACGATTGGCGCGAAGAGGGCACGCTGAAAGGCATAACTTTTGACTAAAGCAATATGTAAGCTTATTTCTTTTTACCCACATGCTTCATCATGCGGCGGCGCTTAGTCATCTGCCTTGCGGTGAGTTTATTTTTCCTACCCGCATAAGGGTTCTCGCCGGAACGATATTCGATACGAATTGGCGTGCCGTACAGCTGCAATTTACGCCTAAAGGTTTTTTCCAAGTAACGCGTATAGTGTTTAGGCACCGACGTTGTTTGGTTACCATGAATGATTATAATCGGTGGATTTTGCCCACCAGCATGCGCATAACGCAATTTGATTCTACGGCCAGCCACCAATGGTGGCGGATGATCAAACACTGCTTTTTCTAACAGCTTAGTTAACTCGTTAGTCGATAGCTTTTGCGTTGCCGCTTCATAAGCCACGTCTACCGCTTCGTATAGTTCGCCTACACCGGTGCCATGCAAGGCAGAAATAAACCGTATCTCGGCAAAATCATTAAAAGCCAAACGGCGCTCTATGGTTTCTTTAATACCTTTCTTATGCTCATTATCAAGGCCGTCCCATTTGTTAATGGCAATCACTAATGCCCTACCGGCATTCACGATATGACTCATTAAATGTAGATCTTGATCAACCAGATTTTCTTGCGCATCAATCACCAATACCGTGACTTGCGCATCGGCAATAGCTTGCAGGGTTTTTAATATTGAAAACGTTTCCACCGCTTCTTCGATATTTTTTCGACGTCTAACACCGGCGGTATCAATTAGCATATACGGTTTGCTTTCGCCGTCTTTACCAATGCGTTGGTAGTCAATATAAATACTGTCGCGCGTGGTTCCGGGATGATCAAAAACCACCACCCTATCCTCACCTAGCATGCGGTTAACCAGGGTTGATTTACCGACATTCGGTCGTCCAACAATGGCGATACGCGTGCCGCGTTGTTTGAATTCTCGCTCTTGAGCATTCTCAGGAAAGCGCAGCGCCAAATCATCAACCAACTGCCTAACACCGCGACCATGGGTTGCAGTAACAGGAAATACTCGATCAACACCTAAGGCATAAAATTCGGTAGCAGCTAATTCATCCATGCCATCAATTTTATTGGCAACCAAACTAAACGATTTACCGCGCCGACGGATTTCCTTAACGATAATCTCATCGGCAGGCATTAATCCGGCTTTGGCATCGACCAATAAAACGACTTCATCCGCTTCATCAATGGCGGCCAGCGATTGCTGTGCCATCGCTACGTCTATACCATCGTCTAAGCCGCTTAAACCGCCGGTATCGATAACAATAAATCGGATATCGTCAACCTTTGCCTCACCGTATTTACGATCGCGTGTTAATCCCTCATAGTCAGCCACCAGCGCGTCACGACTATGAGTAAGTCGATTAAATAGCGTTGATTTACCAACATTGGGCCGACCGACAAGTGCAATAACCGGTAGCATAAAAGTAACCTGGTGAGCGATTTCTCAAGCCAAACGAAATAACTTGATAAGCAATGATTAGTTGAAAAAAGCGCGCCAGAAAAATCTCACGCGCTAATAGTTATTTTGTAACAATATTCTCGATTTTATAAGCGGCCAACTTGCCGTCATTGGAGTAGACATATAATAAATCATCTACCGGGCGCAACGGTACACGTACACCAGAGCCGTCAATTTTAGCACGGCCAACAATGCTGCCATCAACTTGCGATAGCACGTGCAAATAGCCTTTTTTATCGGCTAGTATCAAAAACCCGCCGAACACTGCGGGCGCACTTAGATCGCGATTTAACAACGCCGACTGCTCCCACTTTTGATCACCCGATTCAGAGCTAATGGCAAACACACGGCTTTTGTCATCAACCACATAGACATTACCAAAACCCTCGGCAATCTCTCGATAGCTGGATGTTTCAAAGCGCCAGAGCGGCCTTCCGTCGCGCTTGGAAAAGGCAAATAAATTACCGTTAAAACTGGCTGAATAAACTGCCGATGTAGATACCAATGGCGATGCATCCACATCAACAATACGATCAATTTCCGCCTGCCCTTTTGCTACAGCAACCGGCTTATCCCAAAGGGTATTGCCGTTTTCAATATCGATGGCAATCAATTTACCGTTGGCAAAACCGGTATAAGCAATGCCACTTTCAATGACCGGCGTCGCAGTGCCGCGTAATGTTAACAATGGCGTATCACTGGTATAGGCCCACAGCTGTTCACCGTTGTCGCGATCCAAACCGATTAAACGACCATCATAAGTTTGCACGAGCACTCGGTCACCGCTCGCCTGCGGCGCAGCCAATACTTCACCGCGCACATCCACACGCCATAACTCTGAACCGTTATCGGTATCCAAAGCAATAACCACACCATCGGTATTCGCAACTAGTGCTAAACCACTGCCCACGCCAACACCGGCTGACAACGGCCCAAGCTTTTTGCGCCAGTTGGTTTTACCTTGCAATGTATAACTCGCTACGCGACCTTTAACATTACTGACGTAAACATTATCACTATCAAAACCCAGCGTCATACGATCATAACGCTTGCCTTGACCTGGACCATTACCTGCCGACCATTTGGATTTAAGTTTGGCCTTGGCTTCAAAGCGCTCAAGCGGCATAGGCTTGCCAGCCTCTTCGGCATCATCGTCTTTAGACCCACAAGCACCTAAGGCTAACAGCACCACCATTGCCGATAACAAATACGCTAGGCCGGGTATAATGCGTTTACCATGCTGACGACTCAAACGCGGTTTCGAATTTGATAATAGTCGACTGCTCTTACAAGTCGCAGAGAATGAAGTAGTCAGGCGTGTTAGAACAGCGCGTATATTTTTTTGCTGGGTCTGAAACAACGTAGTTACCACCTTAATTAAAACTATTACTTGGTTGAGCCTATTTATTTAGCTAAAGGTAAATCCTAAAAAAACAGCTATTACAAAAAGCTTTTTGCATAAGCCGTTTTAACGGTAAGCGTTTGCGGCTCAGCCATTCCTAAGGCTTCAATTTCAACTTTTGCTTGGGTATAGGCATCAAAAGCCCCTTGATAGTCACCCGTATTGACCAGTAGGTCAGCTTTTAATTCCAAAAAAGCATGAGCAAATACACCGGTTTCCGATCGATTAAGTAGGGCTAAAGCCGCGTCGGTTTGCTGCTGTGCAAATAGTACTTTGGCTAAACGCAGCTCGGTAATCAATTGCATTTCAGCAGTAGGTTTATTGGCTAGAATCCAACGTAGCTCTTCTTCTGCTGCAGGCAGATCGTTGTCCTCTACTGCCTGACGCGCTTTAAAAAATGCAGCAAAGTGACTGTATCCGGTTTTGCTATAGTCGGCTTTAATCGTTTCAGCCATATGGTCAACAGTAGCGATTTGTATATCGTTGCCATTGGTTTCAAGCTGGGCAACCGCTTCTAATAATTGCTGATAGCTAAACGAGGCATTATCAACATAGGCTTGTTGATTGCCCTGCCATGCTCGCCAGCCAAATATAATTGCAATGGCAACCCCAATGCTTAGCATGGTGGATACACCGTTTTCTTGCCACCAATTTTTGAGGGCTTCTACTTGCTCTTCGTCACTTCTAAACGTATCCAAAATCTCTCTCCTAAACCAGCAGTAGTTGCTGCAAAAGTTGCTGTAAAAAAATCAAATAATTAAACTTATATTGAACGCATTTAATAAGGCGTTTTTTCTATTTTGTAACCCAGCGCTATAAACCTGCCAATAATTCTTGCAAATCATCTTGCAGCGCATATTGCAATTGCTCGCCGGTTTGTAAATCCTTAACTGTGACGCGATTATTGGCGACTTCATCTTCGGCAATTACAAAGGCATATCTCGCACCGCTTTTATCGGCCTTTTTAAACTGACTTTTTAAACTACCCGGCGACAGATTATGCATGATAGCAAAGTCGGGCCGCGCATTGCGCAGATTCTCGGCCAAGGCAAAGGCATATGGCTGCAATTCCTTGCCGGCAACAATAAAATAGGCATCGGGCTTATCATTGCCGGGCAGCGCGGCAAATGCCTGTGCTTCTAGCAATAAAAACAACCGCTCTATACCCATCGCAAAACCAATCGCCGGTACAGACTTGCCGCCTAACTGCTCGACCAGTCCATCGTATCGACCACCACCACAAACGGTTCCCTGTGCACCTAAATCATTACTCACCCATTCGAAAACGGTATCGTTGTAATAATCCAAACCACGAACCAAGCGATCATTTTGCTCGACCGCTATGCCCTGCGCGGCCAACATACTGTTGAGCTGCTCTGCGCGCCGCACTGAATCCTCTGACAAATAAGCGCCAAGCGCCGGCGCATCGTTTAACAAACTTTGCATGGCAGGGTTTTTACTGTCAAGAATCCTAAGTGGATTAGTATCCAAACGACGCAGACTATCGGCATCAAGCGATTCTTTATGGCCTGACAAATAGTCAACCAAGGCATTTTTGTAATTAGCACGCGCAACACTGTCACCAATATTATTCAGTTGCAGGCTGACGCTCTTTTCAATGCCCAGACTTTTCCAAAAGCGTTGGTTCAGCATTAGCATTTCCGCTTCCACCTCAACACTATCATAACCAAACACTTCGGCGCCGATTTGATGGAATTGTCTATATCTACCCTTTTGCGGTTTTTCATAGCGGAACATAGGGCCGCTATACCAAAGTTTTTGCGGGGTATTTAATAAACCGTTTTCAATCACCGCACGCACACAGCCAGCGGTTCCCTCGGGCCGCAAGGCCAGCGATTCATCATTGCGATCAGGGAAGGTGTACATTTCCTTTTCGACAATATCGGTAGCCTCGCCCACAGCACGATGGAATAAGCGCGTACTCTCTACCAAGGGCATACGGATTTCGCGATAGGCGTAGCGGCTAAATACCTCAGCTATCGCATGCTCTATACGCGACCAATGCCCAGCTTGATCCGGCGTAATATCGTGCATTCCGCGAACGGCTTGAATCGTTTTCAATGAACTGTCCTGACCCACTTTTAGTTAAAACTATAAATACGCTATAAAACCGCCGTTTTGGCAGTAAATAAGGCTAATTAACGGCTACCCAGCGTTAAGCGGGCGCTATTATCATCTCGATAGTTTGTAATAGCAAAAGGCTCACCATTTAACTCCAAAGCCAAGCCCGGAGCGTTACCTAAATGCAGCTTAAACGGCATATTGCCGCTAACTTCAATTTTTCTACCAGCTCTGGCTAAGTTCTTGTAGAGCCTATTTCCCACCGAATCGGTGACATCTATCCAGCTGTCCTCATTGACCACAATCACCAATCTATCCTGCTGGCGATATTGAGCAACCATGGCGGCAGCGCCGGGACTCGGGCGCGATATTTGAGCTGATGTAGGACGCGATACAGAAACTGCCGCGTCGGCTACTGGCTCAATATCTGCCGATACTCTGGATGCCGAAGCCGTGGCCAAGGTTGAAGTGGAAGTATCTGCCTCTGACTCGATGGTCACGGTATCGATCTGCGATTCGACAGCTACGGAATTTACTAATGATGAGCTAGTAGCGCTTGTGTCTACGATTGTATCGATTGGCGCTGAGATATAGTTATTTGACTCAGCACTTGATTCGATATTAGCCACTGAATCAGCCGCTGAATGACTTACATCGACTTCAGTCTTATCCAAATCGGCATCTATCGCCTGTGCTGTCATGGCAACCGAGGCTAGCGGCCCAAGCGCATCGGGCTGAGAAGCAACGGCGAACTCTGCCGCTTCGCTTTGCGGATTATTGAGTTTTCCTTCGATCACATGGTAGGCCCATGCCATAACACTAATACAAATGATGGGCAGGCAAACCATTGAAGCCATTCGCCAAATGCGCGGCCGTGCATCCATTCCGGGACCGGCAGACCATGGCAAAGTCGTTGGCTTACTTGTATCCGACTGCGTATCCTGAGAGTTGTCAGCCTCATCATTCGCACCATTGCCAATACGAGAAGAAGTCACGCCATAAGCCGTTAATAAACTCTCTATATCCAAGTCCAAACGCGCTGCGCAGGTGCGTAAATATCCACTGACAAATGGCTTGGAAGGTAAAAGCTCTGGTTGATTATTTTCTAATGCTTGTAAATGATTTTGCGGAATACGGGTTTCGGCAGCTAAATCGGCCAAGGACAAACCCAGTGCCGACCTTGCGTCCGTCAGTCGCTGACCTGGCGAACCTTCGGCAAGATTAACGCCTTCAGCCTCGGTGTTTTTGTCTACGGCTTTAGTATCATCAGCCGGATTAGTATCGGACTCACTCATATTGTTCGCGGCGTGAAAAACTTTGATATTCGCGCGAGTTGGGGTAGAGATTTTTTAACGCCAGAATAAAACTGGCTTCTGAATCCGTATCACCTACTTCTCTCGCGAGTTCTATACCGAGTAATAATAATTCTGCATCAGGACGAACAACAACCTTGCGATAGCTTTGAAAATGACTCCATGCCACAGGAAACTTTTTGGCTTCATAATTCATAATGGATAATTCACGTAAAACCCGCGTGTTTCGTGGGTTTAACACCAAGGCGCGCTCAAAAGAGCGCTGGGCCTTGTCAGTTTTTAATAATTGCTGCTGTGATAAGCCCAGTAACACTAACGCCGCTTCGCGCTGCTCATAAAGCGAATCATCGACAATTTTCTCCAATTGCTCTTCGGCATCTTCAAAGCGCTGAGCTTGATAAAGAAAGCTGGAAAAACTAATTCGATATTTGGATTGACCATTACCATAATTAATCGCTAGCTTATAGTGCTTTTCTGCCAGCTCTATTTCGCCGCTGTATTGAAACGTTAGACCTAAAGCTTCGTGTACATCGGGAGATTTGGCATCCAATTCCATCGCCGATTTTAGATGTCGTCTGGCGGACTCGAAATCGCGACCACGTAAATATTGTTTAGCTGCTGCAACACGCATTTCAATCGCTTCTTGCGGGGAGTCAGCCTTATCGAAGCCACCACGCTGAGTGGTAACACAGCCAGAGAGAATAAATACCAGCGCTAAACTCACTGCAATATTTATGGTATTCGACACTACTTTTGTAAATTTGGAATTCATTGTTTCTGCCGATAAACATTTGTGGGTTTCTGTGTTGCGAAGTGGATTGGAGCCTGAAGCTTTCAACGCCATTTAGGATGGACCTCCAACAATACGAACCGGTTCCGATTGATTCGCAGCTTGAGCATTAAGATAGCGCTCATTACGTCGCGTTTTATCTATCACCTGCCCGACTAACTGTCCGCAAGCCGCGTCAATATCATCACCGCGAGTGGTGCGAACAGGTGCGATAAAACCGGCCTCATTTAACACGCGCTGAAAGGCTTTAACCCGATTATTACTAGGCCGCTGATAATCAGATAATGGAAAAGGGTTAAAGGGAATAAGATTAATTTTACAAGGCACGTCTTTCAGTAGCTCGGCCAATTCATATGCCAGAGGTAATGTATCGTTAACCTTATCTATCAGTGTATATTCAATCGTAATGACACGCTTGTTATCCGACAAACCATTGATATAGCGCAAGCTTGAATCCAGCAACATGGCGATAGGGTATT
>CAJQQO010000102.1 GCA_905480475.1 uncultured Pseudomonadales bacterium
TTTGGATCGCAATATACGCAGCTTATTGCGCGCCGTATTCGTGAGGCGGGAGTGTATTCGGAAATTTTTCCATGGGATGTTGATCCTGCACGCATCGCTGAGCTTGCACCTAAAGGTATTATTTTATCGGGCGGGCCAGAAACCGTTACTGGTAATGATGCGCCAGTAGCACCCGATATGGTATTTGGATTGGGCGTGCCGGTATTAGGTATTTGTTATGGCATGCAGACCATGGCCACCCAATTAGGTGGAAAGGTTGAGTCGTCTGACCAGCGCGAGTTTGGTTATGCCGCTGTTAAAGTTGAGGGTGATTCAGAGCTATTAGCTGGTATAAAAGATCAAGATGCTACTGATAACGCGCTCGATGTTTGGATGAGTCACGGTGATAAAGTTACCGTAATGCCAGCCGGCTTTGAATTGTTGGCCTCAACCGATAGCGCGCCAATTGCGGGTATGTATAACGCCAGCAAACATTTCTACGCTGTGCAATTTCACCCTGAAGTTACCCATACCAAAAGCGGCCAAGAAATCTTGCGGCGCTTTACTCACGATATTTGTGGTTGTGACGGTTTATGGACTATCGCCAATATTGTGGATGTTGCGATTGAAAAAGTTAAAGCTACCGTTGGTAGTGACCAAGTTATTCTTGGGCTTTCCGGCGGTGTAGATTCGTCTGTAGTCGCAGCCTTATTGCATAAAGCCATTGGTGATCAGCTTACCTGCGTGTTTGTTGATAATGGTTTGCTCCGCCTGAATGAAGGTGATCAGGTGATGGCGATGTTTGCCGAGAATATGGGTGTAAGAGTTATTCGTGTTGATGCCGAGTCGCGTTTTTTAAATGGTTTAAAAGGTGTTGCCGATCCTGAGAAAAAACGAAAAATGATTGGTAATACCTTTATCGATATTTTTAATGAAGAAGCGGGTCGAATTGAAAATGCCAATTGGCTTGCGCAGGGAACTATCTATCCCGATGTTATCGAGTCTGCGGGTTCAAAAAATGGTAAAGCGCATGTGATTAAATCGCATCACAATGTCGGTGGTTTGCCGGATGATATGCATTTAAAACTGGTAGAGCCGCTACGCGAACTCTTTAAGGATGAAGTGCGCAAAATGGGTTTAGAGTTAGGTTTGCCCTACAATATGGTTTACCGTCATCCTTTTCCTGGCCCAGGTTTGGGGGTGCGTATTCTTGGTGAAGTTAAAAAAGACTATGCCGATATTTTGCGCCGTGCCGATGATATTTTTATTGAAGAGTTACATAAGGCCGATTGGTATCATAAAACCAGTCAGGCTTTCGCGGTGTTTTTGCCGGTAAAATCGGTCGGTGTTGTCGGTGATGCCCGACGTTATGAATGGGTTATCGCATTGCGCGCGGTTGAAACGATTGATTTTATGACGGCTCGTTGGGCGCATTTACCGCCCGCAATGTTAGAGATTGTGTCGACTCGCATAATGAATGAAATTGAAGAAGTTGCCCGTGTGGTTTACGATGTTTCCAGCAAACCACCATCAACAATAGAGTGGGAATAAGCGATCAATGGATCACTATAAACTAGTATTGCCCGAGCATATTAATCACTACGGTCATTTGTTTGGTGGTTATTTATTGCATTGGATTGATGAATTCGCCTATATCACCGCAACGGTTGAATTTCCGGGGCGACGCTTTGTTACCGTGGCAATGGATAACGTTGAGTTTCGACAAGGTATTGATAAAGGTGAAGTGCTGCGCTTTAGCGTCAACCGCGAATCCAAAGGGAATACCTCGGTTAGCTATACAGTTAGCGTATACGGCATGGTGATGAGCCAACAAGCCGACAAGGTATTGTTTTCAACCAGTATGACTTTTGTTAACGTTGATAAGAACGATAAGAAACAAGCGATTTAGTAGCCACGCAGATGTATTGATTATTTGTGTGGCTAAGCGCCATCGCTGTTAAATAACTGCCTTAGCTAGCGCACGATTCTCTCTAAAGCTAAACACTATTGTCTATTTAAAACTAGCGACGTTTTTTATCTAAAAATAGTGCAAAGCGATCGATGGCATCTTCTAATACATCCACGCCGGGTAGAAAAACAATTCTTAGATGGTTACGACTATCAAGGTTAAATGCCGTACCTTGAACCAGTAGGATTTTTTGCTCGCGCAATAATTCCAGCATAAAAAGCTCGTCGTCTTTAATCGGGTAGATCTTTTCATCGAGCTTGGGGAATAAATAAATCGCGCCCTTAGGTTTAACGCAGCTAACGCCTGGAATCTCGGTGAGTTTTTTATAGGCAAGATCACGCTGCGCGCCGAGCCTACCGGTGGGTAATACCAAATCATTAATACTCTGATAACCGCCCAATGCCGTTTGAATAGCGTATTGCGCAGGGACGTTAGCGCATAGTCGCATTGAGGCAAGAATATTAAGCCCCTCAATAAAATCTTGGGCGTCTTGATTGTTTTTACTGATAATCATCCAGCCTGAGCGAAAACCTGCCAGACGATAGGATTTTGATAAACCGTTAAACGATAAACAAAGAATATCGTCAGCGATAGATGCAAAGGGGATATGTTTGGCATCATCATAAAGAATGCGATCGTATATTTCGTCTGCGCAGACAACCAGTTTATGTTCGCGGGCAAGCGTAGCAATTTGCTCTAGCAGATCTTTTTCGTACACCGCGCCGGTTGGGTTATTTGGGTTAATAACGACAATGGCTCTGGTGCGGTCAGTGATTTTACTTTTGATATCGTTGATATCTGGCTGCCAATCGGATTGCTCATCGCAGCGATAGTGAACGGGCGTGCCGCCGCAAAGCGAAACTGCCGCAGTCCATAGCGGATAATCGGGCGAGGGGATTAACACCTCATCACCATTGTTAAGTAGGCCTTGCATGGCCATCACTATCAGTTCACTAACGCCATTACCTAAATAAATATCATCGACTTCTATACCCGGTATATCGCGCAATTGACAGTCTTGCATGATGGCTTTGCGTGCCGAGTACAGACCTTTGGAGTCGCAGTAACCCTGTGCATCTGGAAGGTTGCGAATCACGTCTTGCAGAATTTCGTCCGGCGTTAATAAGCCAAAGGCAGCAGGGTTGCCAATATTGAGTTTGAGGATGCGATGACCCTCGTCCTCGAGACGGGTTGCTTCACGCAAGACCGGCCCACGGATGTCGTAACAGACATTCTGTAATTTGGCGGATTTTAAAATGGACATATGGTGTCTCTATTTAACTTATTGCTGTCTTGGTTGTTAATGCTAGCGCTAATAATCGTGCCCTTGGTGTAACGGCTAAAGGTCTGGCTTATGCTTCGCTTACGTCTGATGTATTGACTGACCGTGCTGGTGGTAGCGTTAATTAAGCTTTTTTACTGGCGTCCTTTGATTATAGACTTACCTTGTGATCGCTGGCGATGTAATATCTACAATATAAGGATTGAAATGTGGCCGCAGCAGGCCAGCAGCCGGTAAGCAAAACCAGCAGGCCAATAACTTTAAAGGTGAGATATGACAAAAATAGTAAAAACCGATGAGCAGTGGCGCAAAGAGTTATCCGCTGAAGAATTTATGATCACTCGGCAAAAGGGCACGGAACCGGCTTTTTCAGGCCAATATAATGATATGAAAGCGTCCGGTAAGTATTTATGCAAATGCTGTCAGGCGACCTTATTTGATGCTGATAATAAATATGACTCAGGTTCAGGTTGGCCGAGTTTTTACCAGCCTGATAACAGCGATATGATTGACGAGCATGTCGATAACTCGCATGGTATGCGTCGTGTTGAAGTGACTTGCTCAAACTGCGATGCGCATCTTGGCCATATGTTTAACGATGGTCCAGCGCCTACAGGCATGCGTTACTGCATCAACTCCGCCTCCTTGGACTTTTCTGCTGATTCGTCAACTGAAAAAAACGATTAGCAGAATCGTCAAGCTATCACAGCCAAAACTTACACAGCGAAAGCTTTTCCAGCTAAACGACCCCAGCTAAAATATGGCAGCTAAACGTAAAACCTCAGCGCAAAAACCGCTAAGTGAAACGTCCACAAAAAAGTATCGGCATAAATCCTATGACTGGGTTTGCACGCAGGCGCTTAAACGCTTTGACAATGCCAAAGACCTTCAAGCCAGCT
>CAJQQO010000103.1 GCA_905480475.1 uncultured Pseudomonadales bacterium
AATCGATGCCAACATCGATTCATTTTTACGTGTAGCGGCATCAAGCCCCGGCGTTTTAACCGAGCCCGGCGCAACAATATTTAGGCGAACGTTATAAGGCGCGGCTTCCATTGCGGCGCAAGAGGTAAAATGATTAACCGCCGCTTTTGATGCGGAATAACCACCGGCAGCCATACCGGCACGCAAACTGCTGACGGATGACACGGTAACAATTGAACCCGAACGCTGCTTATACATCACTTTAAGTGCTTCTTTACAGGCGATAAACACGCTATCAACCGAGGCCTTAAAGTTGGCCTGCCAATCTTCCAAAGAGGTATCGAGAACCATGCCACCTTTTACCGATGGCGCGTTATTGACTAACACATCGAGTCGACCATGATTGGCAACAACATCCTGTACAAATTTTTCTACCGCTGCGGCGTCATTCACATCTAGCGAATAACCGGTGAACTTACCACCGGCGTCAACAATGCGCGATTCCAACTCATCGAGTTTGGGTTTTCTGCGTGAACAACCAATTACATGCGCGCCTTCGGCAGCTAACTGGAGCGCTGTGCTGCGACCAATACCTAAACTGGCACCGGTAACAATCGCGACCTTGCCTTCAAATCTTTTTGACATCGTTTTATAACCTAACTTTTTAATCGAGCTTACCTAATAGCGCACCACCGGTAGGAACACCTACGCCGGAGGTGACCAAAACATTATTGACGGTTTTATTCGGTTGGTTGACCGAAGTACCGCGAACCAATTTAGTCGCTTCAACAATACCGTTTACACCGTGAATATAGGCTTCACTTAACTGCCCTCCGTGGGTGTTAGTTGGTAATCGACCGTCTGGGCGCAAGGCACCGTCCAACACAAAGTTAGGCGCGTCGAGTAAATCACAAAAGCCCCAAGAGGCTAATTGCCATAAAACAATCGGTGTAAATGCATCGTAAATAACAGCAGCATCAATATCGTCTGGTGTTAAACCCGACTGCTCATAAGCCATTTTTGCTGCGATATCCATTGATGGAATTGCCGCAATTTCAGGTCGATAAAAACTGGTCATCGATTCCATATTGGCAGCGGCAGCCTGCCCTACCCCTTTAACAACCACTGCAGGATGTTTTAAATCTTTAGCACGTTCGGCTGTGGTTATTACCACTGCGGAACCACCATCGGTTTCCATACAGCAATCCAGCATTTTAAACGGCGAAACAATTGGCCGTGACGCATCGTAATCAGCACGATCAAATGGGCGCTCATAGAAAAACGCTGCAGGGTTTTTCACTGCATACTCGCGTTGCAAATGGGCAATTTCAAACATCGCGTCTTGGACGTTTTCCGCAAGATGCATATAACGCTGGGTATACATCGCTACCCAACTCGCTGGTGTCATTAAACCTGACGGTGTATACCAACCCCAGTGGATAGCATCCGAGGTTAATAACGGCCCGGCAACACCGGAGCTATAACGATGGCCGGAACGACCGTTTAAAGCGCGATAGCAAACCACGACTTCAGCCATTCCGGTTGCAACTGCCATAACAGCTTGATGGACTAAACCCGTAGCGGCACCGCCACCATGCGGCACCCTTGAATAAAACGTTAGATCGCCAATACCCACGGCTCGAGCAATTTCGATCTCGTCGGTATTATCTAAAGTAAAAGTGGTCATGCCATCGACATCAGAGGGTTTTAAACCCGCATCGGCAATCGCATCACGTACAGCAACAGACGCCAGTTCTAACTCTGACACGCCAGACGCTTTGGTAAACTCGGTATTTGCAACGCCTACAATAGCGGCTTCACCCGAAACATTAATTGTCATTATGTTTTTCTCCTAACGAAATCTATTATGGCAGCGCGATGCGAACAGTACCGGACATATGCATGCCCCAGATATTGTTCTCGCCAGTCACTTCAATATTGACGCTATTTTCTGCATCATCTTTTTCAACCACTTCGCCAGTGACTGTCATCACCATACCCGGTACGTTAGGCGCACCCAGTTTGATTCTTAATGCTTTCATTTGCGTTTCTGGGCCAGACCAGTCGGTAACAAAACGAGCCATTAGCGCCTGACTGGTAAGGATATTCATAAATACATCGGGTAAACCCATGCTTTGCGCAACAGATTTATCATGATGGCAAGGTTCAAAATCTCGCGTAGCCAAAGCCGCACAGGAAATTAAGGAAGAGCTTATTGGAAGTTCCAAGCCCGGAAGTTTGTCGCCCACACTAACGTCGGCATAGTTCAGCGTATTCATAATGTTATCTCTCCTGCGCCGTTAGGATGCTATTGGGTAAAATTGTGGCAACATAGTTTTCTCATCTACCTGATCAACCTGACCTTTGATTTTCATACCGATATGCACATCGGCAACATCACAACCAACAACGTTGGCGACAATACGGGTACCTTCAGCTAATTCAATAACCGCTACAATTAGCGGGTATTGATAACCGGGCACTCTAGGATGATGCATTTCTACAAAGCTAAACACTTCACCGTCGAGTGTTGATTCAATACTATCCCATTCGGTAGATTGACACTCGCCACACATTGGACGTGGAGGATGTCGCAACACCTGACAAGATTTACAACGTTGGATAAGGACTTTGCCTTCATCACAAGCATCCCACCACCATTTATTATCTTGACCGCGCGGCGCTTGAATTCGGGTGGGTACTTCTAGTCCAGAATCGGCAGGCGCTTCAGCTTCGGCTTGCGCTGGTGGAATAAATTGGAATACACGAAAACGTTGTGTGCCTAATAAGGTACCGTCTTGATTGGTAAACTTGGCAAAGGTCTCAAAGAAATAACCTACACCGCGACCCGTGGTTTTTTGCTCGCTAATGGATTCAATTATGCTGTCTTCAAAAATCGAATCACCGATTTTTGCGTCGGCAAAATATTCCTGATCAACGTTGGTACCGAGTGAACCGGTAAAACCTTTGCTGGCAAGAAAGCGTACCAGTCTTGCCTGACCATCAGATTCAGGTCGGCCAACACTGGCAACCTTATAACCTTCCTGTGTCCACGCATACATCATTGCGGGTGGCGCAATGGTATGACCACGAGTACTTTTAGCTGCCCACTCGGCATCGATATACGCTGGATTAGCATCACCCATAATTTCGCACCACTGGCGAATCATGGCGGCATTCACATCATCATGTCCCTTGCGCGGGCCACCATGAACAGAGTTACCTACAAAGTTGTACAGCTCGTCTTCAAACGCTTTTGTCTCTTCCGGCGTCATAGCTTGGATCCTAAAACTGTCGTTAAATAAATACGGTTAAATCGACGGCTAACAGCGCGTCGAGCGAGCAGCATAAACCAGCTCTAAGCCAAGTTCCACCAAATTGAAGAAAGATTCAACTTTACAAATAAAACTGGCGCGAACCGTCTAAACCCATGAAAAACAGTGAATTATTTTGTTAGTTTTCCTGCCGACTCTGCCGTTTTGCGGTTGCAGCAAAACCCAACTGAAGTTTGGCGAAAATGGCCCCCTAGGCAGCAACAGCGAGCAATTAACCCACTGACATCTTTCTACCTACGGTATATCCACCATCGATCACCAGCGCTTCACCGGTGATAAAACTGGCGTCATCGGAGGCTAGGAAGCAAATACCTGCGGCGATTTCTTCTGGTTTGGCAAATCGATTCATTAAGTGCTTTGCCGCCATTAGGTCGTGAATTTCCTTGAAATCCGGATGCATAATAATATCGGTGGCTTCGGTAGCAACCAATCCGGGGCAGACGCAATTAACGCGAATATTATCGCCCGCATAATCGGTGGCAAAGTTTTTGGTTAACTGAATCATTGCCGCTTTGGATGCACCATAGGCTGGCTGGAATTCAAAAGCATTGACACCTTGAATACTGGCTACTGTAACAATGCTGCCGCCACCGCTTTTGCGCATTTCACGGATCACTGATTTACTGACAATAAATGTTCCGCGCGCATTGATATTCATGACCCTATCCCACTCTTCCAAAGTAGGATCTGCATCGGCAGAGTTGGTTAAAACCCCTGCGACATTAGCGAGAATATCAACTACCAAACTTAGTTATCGCGTTAGAAACCAACTTATCAATAGCTGCCTCATTGGTTATATCAGCATGATGAAACTGATATACGTTAGCCAAAC
>CAJQQO010000104.1 GCA_905480475.1 uncultured Pseudomonadales bacterium
GGCTTGCCAGTGTTAAAATCTCATAGCTTTGGTCAGGCGGTGAATATCACATTGGGCCTGCCTTTTATTCGCACCTCGGTAGACCATGGCACGGCCTTTGATTTAGCTGGTACAGGCAAAGCAAGCGATAGCAGTTTGCGCGCCGCTATCGATATGGCTATTGAGCTAAGCCAATCCGCGAAAAGCCAACACCAATAACGCAAGGATTGTCAGCATTAAAATAACTAACGAAAAATCTAAGCCGCACGTTAAGCCACATAAGGCACGCAAGCGCTTCGGGCAAAACTTTTTAGAAGATGCCTCGGTTATCGATCGAATCGTTCATTCGATCGGCCCCTGCGATGGCGACCATCTGGTTGAAATCGGCCCGGGGCAAGCCGCATTAACAGCGCCGATGGCCGCTGCGATTAGCGACAATACCACGCTGGAACTGCTTGAACTCGACAGAGATCTGGCCAGCCGATTAAGCTTGCAGTTTGCCACCCGCGAAAATATTAATGTCCAGCAAGTTGATGCATTGGATTTCGATTTTATTGCTCTCGGCCAACAAATAAATCAGCAATCTGATCCGCCATCCAACAAACCACTACGAGTATTTGGCAACCTACCTTACAATATTTCTACGCCGCTTATCTTTCATCTATTAGAGCAAGCACACAATTTAAAAGCCGAAACAAAGCCATCACCGCTTAATCCGCCGGTGATTAGTGATATGCATTTTATGTTGCAGCGCGAAGTGGTCGATCGAATGGCTGCGCCACCGGGCAATAAAACCTATGGACGGCTTAGCATAATGACGCAATATTATTGTCAAGTTGAGCCGCTGTTTGATGTGCCGCCAGAAGCTTTTGACCCCAAACCCAAAGTAATGTCGGCCATCGTTCGATTGCTGCCCTACAAAAATCTGCCTATCATCGCCAATCAACCGGCGATGCTCGACAAAATTGTCAAAGCCGCATTTACGCAGCGACGCAAAACTTTGCGCAATGGCCTAAAGGCCTATATTGACGCCGAAGCGCTGGAAGCCCTTGGCATTGATCCGGCTGTGCGCGCTGAAACGCTGGATCTCAATAGTTTTGTAAATATCGCCAATGCCTTAGGCGATCTGAAAAGCTAAACAGCGGCATTTACGAATACCAGCAATCGATCACTAACAACTGCTTATATCAACAACAACTAACAAAATATGTTTAATAGATTACAACGTCATATTCCGGCATAATATTGCGCTATGAATACAGAACAAGTCAGCCTACAAGAAAGCATCGAGGTCAATGTCCAGCCGCGATACTTGCCCGAGCAATCTAACGAATCCGTGGCAGAGTATACTTTTGCCTACACGGTATTTATTAGTAACCACGGTGATGAGCCAGTGCAGCTACTCGCCCGACATTGGATAATTACCGATGGCAACAACACCATTCGCGAAATAGAAGGCGAAGGCGTCGTTGGCGAGCAGCCGCATATCAAGCCGGGCGAAACCTATCGTTATAGCAGCGGCGCCATTCTTGCGACCAAAACCGGCACAATGGAAGGCAGCTATAAAATGTTATCCAATGAAGGACTAAGCTTTGATGCCATTATCAAACCATTCGGCTTGGTTCATCCCAACTCATTGCAGTAAGGTTCGGCTTTTCAGATAAGGTTTAACTATTTGCAGTGCGATCCAACTACAAGCTTGGCCATTTTCGATAAGCTGTCCACACGCCAGTAATTTTCCGCCTAAGCCTGCGAGCAACCAATCATGGCAATTCCACAATGACTGACTACGCTGTTGGCGATATCCAAGGTTGCTACCATGAGCTAATGAATCTGCTAGAACAGGTGGCATTTAACCCAGACCATGATCGACTATGGGTAGCCGGTGATCTGGTTAATCGCGGCCCTGATTCTCTAGCGACATTAAAATTTTTATACCAAAATCGAAACAGTGTTCAATGCGTGCTGGGCAATCATGATTTGCATTTACTAGCAATTTACTTTGGCCACCGCAAAGCCAAATCCTCAGATACCTTTGAAGAGATTATTGCCTCCAAACACAGTAAAAAATGGATCAACTGGTTGCGACAGCAGCCGCTATGCCATCACGACCCAGAATTAAATTACACCATGGTACATGCCGGAATTGCACCACAATGGTCGCTCGATCAAGCACTGGCCTATTCAGCCGAAGTTGAAAACGTTTTGCGCAGTGATGATATCGATCTATTTCTGGCAAATATGTATGGCAACCAGCCAGACACCTGGAGCAACAAACTTACAGGCACGGATAGACTGCGCTGCATTACTAATTACTTCACTCGCATACGCATTTGCGATAGCGCCGGAAAATTGGACTTGGAATATAAAAACGATCTCGATAATATTCCACCAGACTATTTCCCATGGTTTAAACACCCCGATAGAAAAACCGAACAGCAGCGAATTATTTTTGGTCATTGGGCAGCCTTAGGCGGCCACGTTAATAACAAAAATCTATTTGGCTTGGATACAGGCTGCGTATGGGGACAGGCACTAACACTTTTGCAGATGGACACTCATGATCTTTTTATTGCAACCGCAGATTAAAATCCAGCAGATCGCTATCTGCCTGAAAATCAACAAGCGAATCAAA
>CAJQQO010000105.1 GCA_905480475.1 uncultured Pseudomonadales bacterium
ATCGCTGCTGAAGATATTCTGCATGATCTAGGCGCCTTTAGCATGATCGCATCTGATTCACAGGCAATGGGTCGGGTCGGCGAGGTGATTACGCGCACTTGGCAAACTGCACATAAAATGAAAATCCAACGTGGTCCGTTAGCCGAAGACTGCGAACGGCAGGACAATTTTCGCGTCCGTCGATATATCGCCAAGTACACAATCAACCCTGCAATCGCGCATGGTATCGATCATGCGGTCGGGTCAATTGCGGTAGGTAAACTGGCGGATCTAGTACTTTGGAACCCGGCTTTTTTCGCTACCAAACCCGCAATGATTATTAAAGGAGGCATGATTGCAGCGGCGCCGATGGGTGACCCAAATGGATCCATCCCCACTCCGCAACCCGTACATTACCGCAAAATGTTTGGCGGCTACGGACAAGCGCCAATCCATACCTCCATTTCATTCGCCAGCAAAACCTCCGTTGCCGCAAACATTGCATCGCAACTAGGACTTGGTAGACGCTTGGTTGAATGTCGCAATACCCGCACCATCGATAAAACCGATATGGTTAACAACGCCTGGATGCCCAATATTACCGTCAACTCGCAAACCTACGAAGTCCATGCTGATGGTCAATTGCTTAGTTGCGAGCCTATGACGGAACTACCGTTAGCACAACTGTATCAATTATTCTGAGGGCATAAACGCAGTATCCTGTTTGTGGTGAAGCAACTGCTAAAACTATTTGAATATACAACGGAACGATCAATATGTTAGATGCAACAATGCTAGATATAACTACGTTGATAGTGAACGAGCGACTGGCTCACGATCAAGATCGTGCCATTAACGATGAAGTGTGTCTTGATCACGCACAACGTGAAAAACGCCGTTTTCGCGTCGTATCGTCGAAGGGTAAAAACGTCGATGTATTTCTTGAACGGGCGAACATGCTCGCTATTGGCGACCGACTCATCACACAGTGCGGCCAATGCATATCCATCGTCGGCGCCAAAGAACCGGTGATTACTGCATCGACCTCTGATTGGCAGCAGTTTAGCCGAGTCTGTTACCACCTTGGCAATCGCCATGTAAAGTTGCAAGTCGGCGATTGCTGGCTGCGAATTACTCCCGACCATGTACTTGAAGCGTTAATAGATCGCTTAGGTTTAGAGGTGAAAAGAGAACAAGCCGTTTTTAATCCTGAAGCAGGCGCTTATCACCAACAAGGCACAAATGGAAAGCATCGCTGATTTATCACCACTGCCCATTGCAGACGCTTCTCTATTGAGGCTGTTGCAATTAAGCAGCGCTGCATTACCGGTTGGCGGTTACGCCTTTTCGAATGGGCTGGAGTGGGCAGTAGAGTCACGCTGGTTGTCCAGCAGCGACGATGTCATTGAATGGCTCTCCGCCCAATTAAGTGAGTCGATAGCAACATTAGATTTACCTATCTTACGGCGGCAATGCTTAGCACTCAGTGAGTATGATATTGATGCGGTTGTAAAATGGAACTCCTACATTCTAGCGTGTAGGGAATCTTCGGAGTTACGCCTTACCGATACCGCGCTTGGTAGCGCAATGATTCGATTGCTTAGGGGATTATCTCTGAGTAATGATATTTTGGATTTAATCGAGGCAAATTTAACAGATAAGAAATTAGTAACAAGCCATATCATCAACACGGCCTCGATAAAAACACCATTATCCACGTTCAACGCAGCGCCGGCGCAAATAAGTTACGTCACTGCATTCGCTGTTGCGGCGACGCATTGGCAAATCCCGGCTCATCATGCAGCAATTGGCTACACGTGGGCATGGCTTGAAAACCAAATCGCAGCCGCCACCAAACTCACTTTATTTGGACAATTGACAGCACAATCCGTCTTGGATGCACTAATTCCGCAACTGGAAAAATCCGTTAGCCAATCGTTATTAATTGATGATGATGCGATTGGTGGCTCATTACCTGGGCTGGCTATCGCAAGCAGTCACCACGAAACACAGTATTCACGCTTATTTAGATCATAGAGGTTATGCATATGAACAACTCACGAGTACTTCGCGTCGGCGTCGGAGGTCCAGTAGGTTCTGGCAAAACCGCGCTACTTCGGGTTTTATGTTCAGCACTACGTGAAAAACTCAATATTGCCGTCGTCACTAATGATATTTACACACAGGAAGACGCTGAGTTTTTAACCCGTCACGAAGCACTGGAACCCGATCGTATTATTGGCGTAGAAACCGGCGGTTGTCCACACACCGCTATACGCGAAGATGCCTCTATGAATTTAGCCGCCATAGATGAACTCCAGTCGCGGCATGCTAACCTCGATATCATTTTTATTGAAAGCGGTGGCGACAACTTAAGTGCTACTTTTAGCCCTGAGCTATCTGACCTTACTCTTTACGTAATTGATGTATCGGCTGGCGATAAAATTCCACGCAAGGGTGGGCCAGGGATAACCAAATCGGACCTCCTCATTATCAATAAAACCGACCTGGCGCCTCTGGTTGGCGCTTCGCTTGAAGTAATGGATCGGGATGCAAAAATAATGAGAAAAGATAAACCTTTCTTTTTCACTAACTTGAAGCAAGAGTATGGTGTTACCAATATTATTAATTTCATTACCACTGGGCTTTAAAATTCAATGCACTGCATGCTTCTCCAAAAATAGCTAATTGCTGTACGTCGACAAAGATATTGAGTATCAAAGGAGAAGGAATAAGAATTTTCTCACATGTTTTAGCGCGGGCAAGCGCAACACTTGACTAACATTAATCAAATCCTTATCGATAGTGGCTACACCTACTGACGTAATAATTACCACCGGCTATAAACAACATAGCGTGACGGTAATCATCGAGTTTAAAAAGGACTTGGAAACCACTGGATCTGGAGTTACATATAGTGCACTTTCCACCATAATAACCAGTGGCGACCAAGCCAAGGGAGATACCGGTTTAAATATTTGGATAATCGGATTAACCGCCGTATTTAAATTTTTGCTAAGCCCTATGGCTATACCCAAGGGAACCGCAACAATCGCTGCAAGCGGTTAAGCTGCGAGCGCTAGCTAATCCACGCCATCTAGCAATACTTTTAGTTCGCTTGCGCTTCGATGGTGACATACAGCCCTTCATCCTCGAAGTATCCGTTTTCATAGGCGATTGCGATAGGTGCCATATCGGCTAATTTAATAAAATCAAATGTCGGCGCTTCTTTTTCCGGATAACCAAGCTCTTCACTTTGTACAAAAGCGGTAAACGCACAGGAGACCGACAAAACTACTGCCAATGCTGCCGGCGTTATCATTTCTTGCAGTGTATTTACAAACCCTTTTTTGCGAGTTTGCCTAGTAAGGATATGGTTTTCTGAAAAAACACCTGTTGACATAAAGCACTCCTATTAAGTAAAGCTATAACGAATCACCTTTCTAGCTACAAACATCATGCCAAACATATTTTTATCATTATTATCAACAACTTGAAATATATTGCCCCAATTTCATCCACGTAATAAGCGCTACTTTCAAGCCTCAGTGATCTAGTTCGATTCACTGGTGCATTTAAACTGTGCACAGCGATAAAACATTCACCGCAAGAAAATTAATACAGCTATTCGCGCCTGAAATCAGCGCCTTGTTGTGTAAGAATGGCGGCATCTATCTGTAGCTATCTAAGGTAAAAGATTTTCTTAGCAGCTAACTTTCAGGAATATTTCGCGCGAATGCAGCAAACCGCTTCATCACTATCAACACCGACAACTTTTATTGGCGTACTCGCAAGCTGCTGGGGCATGGCTGGTTTTTTTCTATTGCTGCTAATCGCAATTAATAAACTATCGGCAATCGCGCTGGAAGCCTTTAGCCAAAACCTAAACGCTTGGCATTGGACTGCGCTGCTGATCAATTGTGTTTTTATGGCTTATTCAGAGGGCTATAAAGGTTTTCAAAAAAGTTACTCGCCACGGCTTGCCGCCCGCGCCCGTCATCTATCTAGCCACGCAAATCTGCTGCAACTCATACTAGCGCCACTATTTTGCATGGGATTTTTTAGTGCGCCAAAACGCAGAATAATCAGCTCGATATTACTGACGATTATGATTATTGTATTTGTACTGACGTTTAAACTGCTGCCACAACCATGGCGCGGAATTTTAGATGCCGGTGTGGTAGTTGGCCTTAGCTGGGGCTTGCTGGCAACAGCACTATTTTGCATTCAGGCTTTCTTCTCTAGCAGTTTTGATATTGACCCGGAAGTTGCATAACTAGCTAGCGATAAAAGCGGTTTAAGCCTCACACGCTAATGGCCTAATCGCACCCTACATCGCATCCCACTTAAAAGCCTATTCCTGATAAGTCGCCAGATTGCGGGTGAAATCGCCTGCGGCCTGAATAATCTTTTGTCGCGTCACGCTCATATTTTCTGGTAGATCCGGCCGAGTACTGGGTAGACGTCCTAATGCTTTAAACGCAACCGCTACCGCTGCCTCGGGTAGCATCACGCCTACCGGCGTATCACCTTCTTTGACCGATGGCATTCCGCGCCGAAAACCCGGCGTGTTAGTCCCATGCGGTGAAAAACCTAAGACATCGATTCCGCTTGGCGCTAACTCATACCAAAGAGCTTCGGCTAAAGATAAATCATAAGCTTTGGTCGCGGCGTAATTGGCAATATAAGGCGCGCCCGCATAAGCAGATGTCGATGCGACAATAATTATTCCACCCTTTGCTCGCTTAATCATCGGCGGCGTATAGTGATGTGCCAGCGAAATTGTTGCCATGCAATTGACCTGAATCGCTTTTTGCATAATCGCTAATGGCGTATCAACAAAGCTTCCGGTCGCGCCGATCCCTGCACAGCAAACCAATAGACCAATCTCCAAGTCCTTAAGCTGCAGGGTTAATGACGCCATAAAATCGGCTGATGCTAAATCCGTTTCTACCGCTAAGGTCTTTACTCCGGTCTTATCGGCAATCAACGTTGCTTGAGATTGCGCCTTATCACTTTGCACATCAGCTAATACAACATGCACGCCTTGCTGTGCAATATGCATTGCAAATGCAGCGCCTAAACCCTCTGCCGCGCCGGTGACTAATGCCCACGGCCCATATTGTTCACTAAAGTTACTCATATTTATCGCCTTATTACAGCACCGCAGGTTAACAGGGTTTAAATCAACAACCCATCGTATCGGGTTTAAAATAGCCCTGTAAATGTCAAAAGCAACCAGTCAATCAATACAGGTCTAATAATGAACGACAGCGAATTTCTACAATATCTTAAAGACAAAGACACGATTGAAAAGATGGTGTACCAATACGCAAGCGCGCTGGATCAACGTGACTGGGCATTACTGCCACCGATGGCGATCGACGATATGCAGTTTAATTATGGCGGTGTCGTTGAAGGCAACTCACCCGATGCATGGGTCACTATGATTCGCTCCAATCTCGATGGCTGCGGGCCAAGTCAGCACCTGTTTAGTAACGTCAGAATCAATACCGATTATTCTGAAGAGGCCAATCACACGGCCTCAGCAGCATTTTATGGCCGGGTGATGCATGCAGGTAAAGGTGATGAGCGGAACATCCTGTTTGATTTCTGGGGTGAATATCGCTGCCAGCTAATACGCGTTCACGATGACAACTTACTAGGCTGGCGCTTTTCTAAAGTTGAGCAAGTGCCGTTTCATTTTACTGGCGATATGAAAATATTAAAAAGCCAATAGCAAATAGGCTAGTAATAAAAACAACAACAAAATTATTTAGGATAAATATATGCAAAGATTTAAAGATAAAGTGGTGATTGTTAGTGGCGCGGGTTCGGGTATCGGTCAAGCCGCTGCTATACGACTGGCAAGCGAAGGTGGCACAGTAGCCTGCTTTGATGTTAATCAAGCTGGACTGGATGAAACAATCAATACCATCAACAGTGAAGGTGGAACGGCAAAAGCTTGGCTATGTGATGTAAGTAATCAAGATGCTGTAAACAATGCTATACAAGAAGTGGTTGATCAATACTCGCAACTTAATGCGCTATGTAATATCGCGGGCATCTTGCGCTTTGACCATACTACTGATTTAAAACTTGATGACTGGAATACCATTATCAATGTTAATTTAACCGGTACGTTTTTAATGTGCCAAGCAGCGATACCGCACTTGCTTAAAACCCGTGGTTCGATTGTGAATATGGCATCGACCGCGGCACTAGGTGCACACGCTTGGACTGCCGCATACTCGGCATCAAAGGGTGGCGTTTTTTCATTAACCAAATGTTTATCCGTTGAGTATGCCAAACAAGGTATTAATGCTAATTCAGTAAGCCCTGCATCGATTTCCACACCGATGGCCAAAGCCTCGGTTCTGCCCGAAGGTTTTGATCAAAGTTTATTAGCTAAAATTATGCCCTTTGATGGGCCACCACGACCGCCATCAAAAATCGCCAGCGTGATCGCATTTTTAGCCTCGGAAGACGCCGATCATTTAAATGGTATTGATATTCGTGCCGATGGTGGAATTATGACTTAGCAGATTTATTTATCGCACTTAGAGCATCAACTCAAAAAGTTGGTGCTCGATTCCGTCTTCCAGATAAACATCGCCCTTGGCAGTAAAACCTAAGTCGCGATAAAAACGATTAAGATAACATTGCCCCGATAGACAAATAATACTCGCGCCTGAATATTGCTTAACATAATCAATGGCTTTAGTGATTGCGATTCGGCCCAAGCCGCTGCCGCGATAAGCTTCATCGACCACTAGTCGACCAATCACTATTTTCTCTGCCGATTTAAAAGCGGTATTGCTCGCAGCGATTAGCCGCAACGCTGCCACAATATTTTTTTTATCAAAAGCTAAAAGGTGAATGGCCTGCTGATCTTGACCATCGGCATCCATATACGCACAGTCTTGCTCGACTATAAATATTTTTTGCCGCAACTGAAGTAGTTGGTAGAGTTGATCATTAGTGAATTCACTAAATAAAGAGAATTCCCAATCGATTGTGTTATCGGTCATAGTTAAAAATTTTATCGCGCAAAAATATCAGTCATGTTAAAACACAACCACATGATCTATCTCTAGTCGAATACCAATTAACTCGTTGATAGCATGGTCATGATGGCTAGGCACTAAAGCTAACAGCTCTTCACCGTTGGCCAATTGCAAGGTATAAAGAAATTCTGCGCCACGAAAATAACGGGTGGTCACTCGCGCAGTTAGCGAACTATTATCATCGTGAATAATATCGTCGGGGCGTAATAACACCTTCACTTTATCGCCGGGAGACACTTGGTGCTGCCTCACATTTTCTGGATCTCTTTCAAAACTGCCTAAGGTCGTAGCGACTTTACCGTCCGCTAAAATATCACCATCAAGAAAAACGCCCTGCCCAACAAAATCGGCGACAAAGGCATTATTGGGTTGATGATAAATACTGTATGCGCTACCCCATTGTTCTAATTTTCGAGCATGAATAACCCCAATCAAATCAGCGATAGCAAACGCTTCGTGCTGATCGTGCGTTACCATTAAAGCAGTAGTGTTGGACTGTTTAATAATTTCACGCACTTCACGACTTAGACTCTCACGCAAATCAACATCCAAATTGGAGAAAGGCTCATCGAGCAATAATAACTGAGGCTCCGGAGCCAAAGCACGCGCCAAGGCAACACGTTGCTGCTCGCCACCGGAAAGCTCATGCGGCATCACTTGCTCTTTACCCGACAAACCAATTTGCGAGACCAGCTCCTCAGCTCTTTTCTTCGCCTGTCCCTTAGGCAAACGAAATAAACCAAAACTAATATTGTCCAGCACATTAAGATGCGGGAATAAGGCATAGTCTTGAAAGACCATCCCGATATGTCGCTGTTCAGCTGGCTGCATTTTTTTGGCGGTGCTCAGTGTGTTACCGCCCAAGCGAATAGCACCCGCGCTAATCGATTCAAAACCGGCAATACTTCTTAACAAAGTCGTTTTACCGCAGCCGCTTGGCCCTAATAAAACGCCAATATCACCTCGCTGTAAATCAAAGCTAATATTGGCAAGGATTTCAGCTTGATCAAATTGTATCGATACATTGTCTACCGATAAATAATGATCTGTCGCAGTGGATGCGCTAGTCGATTTAAGCATGACGATCTGACCGGGTAATTAACATAAAGGCGGGAATCAATCCGACTAACACAATAGCCAAGGCTGGCAGCGCAGCGCGCTCCCACAAACCCTCGGAACTCAATTCAAAAATACGTACCGCCAACGTATTAAAACCAAAAGGACGCGTCATTAAAGTGATAGGCAGCTCTTTCATCACATCAACAAATACTAAAATCATCGCCGTTGCCACCCCGCCTCGAATCATTGGCATATGCACTTTGCCAAGCATTTTAACGCCCGACACACCGAGGCTTTTTGCCGCCGCATCAATTGACGGCGTTA
>CAJQQO010000106.1 GCA_905480475.1 uncultured Pseudomonadales bacterium
AATGTGCACGCAAACCCAAATCAATCATTTGCTGCCAGTGCTCATCAAGCGGGCGCTCCCAAAAGGGTTTCCACTCAAGCATATCGTTAGGCACTTGATAAACATTGTTTACCAAAATATCCAAGTGGCCTTGCTCTTGAATGATTTGATCTATCAGTGCTTCAATTTGTTTGTCATCACTATGATCGCAGGCAACAGCAATACCTTTGCCGCCGCGCTCAGTGATCTCTGCAGCGGTTGCATCAATAGTGCCGGGTAGTGCGCCGGTTTGGCCCTCTTTACGTGAGCGACCCGATACATAAACGGTAGCGCCCGTTGCACCCAAGGCTAGTGCCGTGCCTTTACCAACACCACGGCTAGCACCAGTGACCAAGACAACTCGATTGGATTTTAAGCTCATAAATTATTTCTCTATCAATAGCGATAAAAATGATTGCAAGGATATTGGGTTTACGTGGAATGCAGCATTAATCAGTTATCCAGCGGTTTGGCCGTCACAAAGAATTTCGGTCACCATTTCGGTATCCATATATTCTTTCATGCGATAAATTTTTCCATCTCGCAGCTCGAACAAAAAATGATAGTGCTGATGGTAGTTCTGGCCAGATATATGTAAGCCATCGGACTCTGCTTCTACCGCGACCATATTACCTTCGGCGGTGATGTTTTTAATATTAAACGCCAGCTTGTTAGGAAAAGAATCCAACACACCCTCAGCAAATTGTTTTATTTCATCAAGCCCTCTAACACCCGAGATAAGCGTGTTGCCCATTGTTGCGACGGTGCCCTCGGGATGATAAGCATTAATAATAGCTTCGCTATTGCCATCGCTCATGGCTTGAATAAATTCACCAATAAATTGTTTGTTGGATTCTACGCTCATAAGTTTTTCCGCTAGGGGTTAGATTTACAACTGCAAACACTACGACGGCATTGCTTGATAAGCATGACCCCAAAAATCGCCTTCGGTTGATTGAGTGGCCGTAAACTTGCTCCAGTCATCAACTTGCAAGCCGTCGTAGCCAAATTCAACAGCAATGCCACCGGGGCCAATTGCGTAGAAGCTAACCATATTGTCGTTACAGTGACGACCTAGTGTTGATAGCAGTGGAATACCTGCTTGGCTAACGCGGTCAAGACACTCGCCGACTTCATCGATCGAAGTAACCTCAACCATCATATGTACGATACCGACCGGATGCGGGAAGTTAGCCAAAGCTAAACTATGATGTCGTGCATTGCTGGCGTGCATAAAAAGAATACGTAACTCAGGCGCACCTTCGGCTGGTGGTGCCAAGCGTAAATCGTCGCTATTGCCAAAGCCCATTACGTCTGTATAAAACGCATGCGTTTCGTCAATGTTAGGTGCGGGGATAACAGCATGTCCCAAACCCATATCTCCGGTGACAAATTTCTTGATGCCGGTAGGTGATGCAAAAGGCACATCGCAATCAGCGCAGCTAGTGCGAGTATGAAAGATTTCAAATGGATTGCCCGCTGGATCATTAGCGCTGGCATATTGTTCTACGCAGCGAAGCGCGGCGCCATTGCTATCACCGGCAGTTACCGTAATACCGGCGGCTTCCAGTTTTGCGGCCATAGCATCAAAGCCAGCTTGCGAGCCGGTGTCCCAGCCAGTCGCTAACAGTTTGCCTTCGTCGGCAACGCTAACCATGACCCGGAAAGGTGCATCGTCCATTTTTAAAAAGGTATTGTCGCCAAATCCGGCACGCTCAATTGGCATTAAGCCTAATATTGCGCCGCCGAACTGTGCCCAAGAGCCTTTGTCTGTTTCACTGATATGGATATAAGCTAGATTGGTGACCGACATAATGATTCCTGTGTTAACTGAAATAAAATTAATCGCTTTAAAAAGTGGCTGAGCCAGCTTGATTTGGGGTAGCTTGGTTTAGACCAAGAGCCGCTACCACATAAGCGCGAACTTGGGTGCCAGTATACTTTGCGAGCTTATGGCAAGACCATGATTCCAAACGCCAGATTGACAGCTTGTAACGCGGAAAAGCCAGCTTTTCTGACGGTTTAAGCCTGCTAATTGATTTCGCGCGGTTAAGCGACGAATGTTGGCCAAGATAGCTAGTTAGAAGTGTTTATCTGGCTTATAATTGCGCGCTTTTGCCGTCAAGAGAGCTAGCAATGACCACCTCAATTTCCTCCGCGCCAACGACTGCCGCCAGCCGAGTGCTTGCCGTTAGTAATAATCTGCCAATTCGCACTGATCAAGCTGTCCATAGCGGCAAGGTTCGCTCAGTTTATTGGTTATCGGATGCCGACAGCGAGCGGCTGATTCAATCTCAGGACTATGATGTTGCTGCCGACTCGCAACTTGCAGTCATGGTGATTAGCGACCGGATTTCTGCCTTTGAGTGTATTTGGCATGGTGAAGGTGGTATGGCCGGTGTGCCGGGCAAGGGCGCGTCGCTAAATGCCATATCCAACCACTGGTTTAATTTGTTTCGTGAGCAAGGTTTAGCCGATAGTCATATTTTGGATGTTCCGCATCCATTGGTGTGGATTGTGCAAAAAGCCCGGCCAGTGATGATTGAAGCGATTGCGCGACAATATATTACTGGTTCTATGTGGCGCTCTTACGCCAAAGGCGAACGCGAGTTTTGCGGTATTCAAATTCCTGACGGTTTGCAGCGTGATCAAAAATTGCCTGAGCTATTAATTACCCCATCGACCAAAGGAATCTTGACCGGTATTCCCGGCGTCCCTGAAGTTGATGACGTCAATATCACCCGTCAAGATATTGAGCAGAATTTTTCGGCGTTTAAATTTAATCAAATCGATGATATCGCGCGATACGAAACCTTACTGCGTGAAGGTTTTGATGTGATTAGTGGCGCCTTGGCAAATATGGATCAAATATTTGTCGATACCAAATTTGAGTTTGGGTATGTAAAAGATGCAGCCGGTAACGATAAACTAATCTATATGGATGAAGTTGGCACGCCAGATTCTTCGCGTATCTGGGATGGAGAGCAATTCCGTCAAGGTAAAGTGGTGGAGAATTCCAAAGAAGCATTTAGACAATTATTGTTAGCCCATTTTCCTGATCCGGATATTTTATTGAATAAAGATCGCATGGACGAGCGCAATGCGCTTGCTAGCGATAATGCCTTGCCAGAAGAGGTATTGATGCAGGTATCTAATACTTATGTGGGAATGGCAGAAAAAATTATTGGTCATAAATTACCGCAGTCGAGCAATCCGCAAGCCGAAATTCTTGATGTGCTTAATGAGCGTTATGGCTTAATTGATTAGCCATTGAATAAGCGAATAATAAAAAAGCGATCCAATTAAAATATGCCGGGAAATAACTCACAGGGACGGCTATTAGCTCGTTTTACCCAACAGTTACCCGCTGGTAGATTGCAGTGGATTGGTCTTAGGCCTGCGCGCAAAGAAGCTATGCATGTAGTCGATGAAGTTCAGGCAATAGAGGGTTTGGGTTTAGAGGGCGATAGGCGTTGCCAAGGTAAACCTGGCTCGGCGCGGCAAGTAAGTATTATTAGCGAAGAATATATCGCGCAGATCAATCATTTTTTAAATTGTCATCGTGCTGAAATCCCGGCGGCGAAAAGGAATATTGCGGCGGCGATTCCTGAATTGTTAAGGCGGAACCTGGTTGTGAAAGGGGTTAATCTTTTGGCTATTCGGCATCAACGTATTCGTATTGGTGAGGCAGAGTTTGAGACTAATGCGCTTTGTCATCCTTGCTCGCGGATGGAGCAGGCGTTTGGGGAAGGGGGTGTTGCGGCGATGTTAGGCCATGGTGGCCTATGTGCAAGAGTTGTTAAGAGTGGAAGCATTCGGCTTGGTGATACAGTAGAGTTGGTTTAGTGTGGATGCTGGGATTTTTTTTAAGGGCAAGGTCAAGGTCAAAACCGTCGGTTTTGACCTTGACCTTCAAAAAGCACCGCCGCTTATTCTTAAATTTCACTACGGTTAGTCGGCTTCATTAACTCAGCAATACACAAACCCACTACCAAAAAATCAATCATAGTAAATAAATAAGTCTGCGGCGTCGGATCCAAAGCAAAAATCCTATAACTTGCCCCTATCCCCAACAGCAATGGCCAAGCAGCACCTATCCACAATGCAAACCGCCATTGCGTCATTAGCAACGCGCCAACAATTAAAAACGTACTACCAAACAGCGAGCCGTTTACATTATTTGGATTGTCGGTGCCAACAATAAATAGCTGCGCGATATGTGCAACGCCGGAAAAAAGCATTAGTGCTGCTGCAAGCTTGCGTTTGTTCATGATTATTCCTGTTATCAATTAGCCGCGTTATTCACTACCACCAAGAAAAAAGCTCAGTACACTACTGGCAAAATTATAGGCGCTGGTGCGTATTTTAGTTAGCCAGCCCGGGCTTTCGCGTAGCGCTTTATCCACATGGGCGCGCTCGATAATATAACTGTGCAAAGCAGTGATATCTCTGTCATCAAATACATCAGCAAAGGCTGGCATGCCTAATTGGGCCAGTGCTCCATCATGCACAATGCTGGAAAAATTATCGTGAAACCAAATGGGCATATGTCTCAAGTCGGGTATTGCACCACCACCAATAACTTGTGAGCCATGACAAAACGCACAGTAACTATGATAAAGCTCTGAGCCATGTTGAATAATGGTTTCGTCAAATACTGTTTGCTCGGGCGGTAAAGGAATAGCTTCGGTATCAGGAATCGCTGGTAACTTATCCGTGCCATTAAGTTTAAACGTTAGAACGCGGCTGTGTTTTGCACCTGCTGGCGGTTTATGGCCACTCATTAAGTCGTAGGCGCCGCCGCTGCCTGCGAGCACGGTAATATATTGTTCGCCATTAACGCTATAGCTTATTGGCGCGGCGATGATGCCGTTTTGCGCTTTAAAAGACCAAAGCTTTTCACCGCTATCGGCGCGGAAGGCCGAGAATTGTCTGTCACCAGTACCCTGAAAAACCAAATTGCCCGCCGTTGCTAACAAGCCGCCGTTCCAATAAGTATTGTGTTTTACACGCCATGCGGTTTGCTGTTTGACTGGATCCCAGGCCAATAAAAAACCGCTGGTTATTTTTTTTAGCAAAATTTTGTGAAACAAGCCATCACCCGGTGGTGCTTCGGAAGTGTCAACGCCACGATTGCGTAAGCCGGGTTCGATTTCCATACTATCCAATCCGGTAAAAGTCATCGGTGCATCCATGGTGGGGATATACACCAAACCAGTATTTGGATTAAACGCCATCGGTTGCCAGTTATGCGCGCCTCCACTAGTGGGTCTAACCAGTGCTGGTTTTTCTGCATAGTCTTGACCGGCAACTTCAACTGGTCTGCCAGTGCTTAAATCGTAATGGCTGGCCCAGGTCACACGAGCATAGGGTTCGGCGGATATAAGCTTGCCATTAACGCGGTCAACCAACATAAAGAATCCGCTTTTGGGAGCTTGCATTAATACTTTACGTAGCGCGCCATCAATTTCTATATCGGCCAAAATAATATGTTGGGTTGCGGTGTAGTCCCAAGTTTCTGCGGGTACGACTTGGTAGTGCCAAACGTACTCGCCGGTTGTCGGTCGTACCGCAACTATCGATGATAAAAATAAATTATCGCCACCGTCGGGGCTACGCAAGCGACGATTCCATGGTGTGCCGTTACCAACACCGATATAGAGTAAATCTAATTCGGCATCGTAGGCCATGGAATCCCAAACTGTGCCACCACCTCCAAGCTTCCACCAATCGCCGGTCCAGGTTTTTGCCGCCATTTTCATGGCATTATTTTCAAAACCTAAGTCTGGATTACCGGGCACAGTGTAAAAGCGCCAGTTTAATTCGCCGCTTTCGGCATCGTAAGCAGAGATATAACCGCGTACGCCAAACTCTGCGCCGCTATTGCCGATTAATACATTGCCTTTAATAATTCTTGGTGCGCCGGTGATAGTGTAGGATTGCGTAGTATCAACGGTTTGAGTTTTCCAAACTACTTCGCCATTCACTGCATTTAACGCAATTAATCGGCCATCTAAAGTGGCGACATAAACTTTATCAGCCCAAACTGCTACGCCGCGATTAACGGCGTCACAACACATTTTTCGTGCGACTTCGGCGCGCGGTACTCGTGGATCGAAAAACCACAGTTGCTTTCCTGTCACTGCATCCAGTGCATAGACTGTGCTCCATGCGCCAGTGACATACATTACGCCATCAATAACGATTGGGGTGGCTTCAAGGCCACGGCGGTATTGAGTATCCATATGCCAGCTTAATGCTAGCGCGTTGACGTTGTTGTCGGTGATCGAATTTAATGGGCTGTAGCGCTGTTCTGCATAGTCACGACCGTGGCTTAACCAGTTGCCAGGTTCCGCATCGGCATTAACAATACGATTGTGATCGATCGGTTTTATATTGTTTGTACTTTCAGTGCGGTCCGTATTAGGCGTATCTGCATTGAGCAAAAGCGATGTAAACGCAGTTATTAGTAAGGTTAATAGCAGTATAGAAAAGCTTTTCGCTGGTTTTACTAAATTCATTGTGGGTTTCTTATGGTTGAAATGCTTCTATCTAACAAGCGTAGGTATGTACCTAAATGCTTGTCGAGGGATTAAATACTTTGCAGCGTAAAAATGCTCAGTGGGGAGCTTAGCCAACTAATAATTTAGTGTTTTTAAATAAGCTAAAATTTGCTTAAGCAACCACTGTGGTTGTTCAGGCAAAAATGCATGACCGGCATTATGGATAGATTCATATGTCACCCGATCCGGATGGTCGGCAAGTAATTGCAGACCGGCTGCTTTAGGGGGCGCGGCTTTATCTTGTAATGATTGTAAAACTAACATCGGACTGGTGCCGCCATGTCCCCAGTTGGCAAAGTCTGTTGTGGCTGTAGCATTGGCTTGCGCGAGACCGGCAATCGGATACCAACCGTTAACCCAGTAATCCGGCGCGGTATTGCCGTCGGCAAAAAATGCGCTTTGTACTGCGTCGCGTCTGGCGCTATCACTAAAGCCAAATAGCGTGGTTTGAATGGCTTTACTGACTTCAGGTGGCGTAGCTTCGCGTCCACCTGCGGCTAATAAAATTAAGGCGCGCGTATGTTGCGGGTAGAGGCTGGCAAAACTTCGAGCGATACGATTGCCAAATGCATGGCCAATCACGATAACATCGTCAGTTATTTTTTCTGCGGCCAGCACATTTTGTACCGCATTAGCGTAATGATCGAGTTTGACGTTTAAGCCGGGCCAATCACTTTCACCTATGCCGCCAGGTTGAATGGCTAGGGTTCTGTAACCGGCATTATTTAATGCGCTGGCTAATTCATTAAAGTCACTGGCCGCGCGCGAAAAGCTTGGCAGTAGAATAAGATTGGGGCCATCACCGCTGCGATAATATTCTACCGAGTAAGCACTGTTAGATGTTGTTAGCGCTTCACCAATAGCAGGTCTTGCCGGCAGTGGTTTTAACATCGAGGCTACGGCAATCGTTGCACAAACGATAATAAGCAAAACAATAAGCAGAATAATTTTTATAGGTTTTGTATTCATGATTATCTGGTCCTGAATCGTACTTAGCTTTGTCTTGTCTTTAGCAGCTAATTAGTTGGGTGCACCCGGTAAAAAATCAATATATTTACCGGCAGTCATACCGCCGTCAACGGCTATTTCTGCACCCATACAATGCGAGGCATCTTCGCTGGCTAAGAAAGCCACCACGCTGGCAATTTGTTTGGCTTGCGCGCCACGTTGGGCAGGATATTTTTTATACGGCTGATCGAAATCTTTTTTTGCTAACGCTGTAGGGTTTGCCATAGGGGTATCGACACCGCCGGGATGGATTGAGTTAACGCGTATTCCCAGTGGCCCCAGCTCCATTGCAGCAGCCTTAGTATAACCTCGAATAGCCCACTTGGAAGCGATATAGGCTGACAAACCGTTAACGCTTGATAAGCCTTCAGCGGATGACATATTAATAATTGCGCCGCTTTTACTTGAGGCAGCAATCACCGGTGCTGCGACCTGACTGCCGAGGATAACCGATAATAAATTAATATTGAGCAGGCGATGAATTTCTTCTTCGGTATAGTCCAATAAGCCGTTGTAAATACATATGCCTGCGTTGTTAATTAGGATGTTTAGCTGGCCAAAATGTTTACGACCTTGCTCAACCACATTTTGCCATTGCGCTTTATCACTGACATCGTGCTGAATAAATATTGCTTGTTCACCAAGCGATTCGGCCAGCTGCATACCCGCTTGTTGATTAATATCACTAAGTACAACAGATGCGCCTTCATCAATAAGCCGCTTAGCACTGGCGGCACCAATACCTCCTGCAGCGCCGGTAATTAATGCAACTTTATTTTCAAGACGTTTCATTCTTTAAACCTATTCGGTGATTCGTTACTTTCTATTTTTGATCAATAAGATATTCAGTGTTTTCTGGTTTTAGTGTCCATTGCCAATAGTCGGCTAGTCGCCAGGGTGAGTTGGTAGTGATATTACCCTGACTGTTTTTATACCAGCTACCGGTACCTTTATGCGTCCACACCGTTTTAGCAAATGCATCTTGTACTTTTTGATTGTAGTTTTGATTGACCGACGTTTTAACTTCTATTGATTTACCCTGATTTTCTACCAGTAGTGCCATGCATTCAATAATATAACGAATTTGGCATTCGGAATTAAAAAACAAAGTGCCGGCATGGGCTAAGTTGGTGTTAGGTCCGTACATACAATAAAAGTTAGGAAAGTTTGGAATGCTTATTCCCAAATAAGCTTTTGGATCGTCGCCCCATACTTCGTTCAGTTTGCTATTGTTACGGCCAATAATATCCATTGGGTATAACCATTTATTGGCATGAAAGCCGGTGGCGTAAATAATAATATCCACGTCAATATGTTCTGCGCCGCTTGCGGTTTTATAATTAATGCCAGTTGCGTCAATCGATTCAATACCATCAGTAATTAGTTCGACATTGTCTTGCTGTAATGCCGCAAGCCAGCTGCCGTTATCTTGCAATATCCTTTTTACAAACGGAGGGTAGCTGGGCAAAACTTTGGCAATTAATTTTTCGTCGCTGACTTGGCTTTTAATCCAGTTAGTTGCTTGTTCGCGGAAACCGTCATTAATAGCGTTAATAGATCGATCTTGATGCGGCCAGCTATCATCTCTCATTAATGTCGGTAATAAAGCATCCGCCGATACCCAAAATAATAAAAAGCGATAAAAGCGTGCATAGTATGGCACGTGTTTTATTAACCATGGTGTGCCGCTATCACTATCGTCGTGGTAGCCGGGGTTTCGAAACATCCATGCGGGTGAGCGTTGAAATACCTTAATTGCGCCAGCTGTTTTAGCCATTTCGGGGACTAATTGAAATGCGCTTGCGCCGCTACCGATTACCGCTACAGTTTTATCCGTGTAGTCATGTTGATGTTCAAATGCCGCGCTATGAAAGCTTGGGCCTTGAAACGTTTTCGCCCCATCAATTTCAGGAATAAGTGAGCGGTTTAATTGTCCGACGGCGCTAATAACCGAGTTTGCGACGAGTGTTTCGGTTTTGCCGCTAGCCGAGTCTTTACAGCTAACTTGCCATTGCTGCGTGGCTTCATTCCAAACGCTGGATATGACTTCACTGCCGTAACGAATATTATTTTCTAGCTGATATTTTTTTACGCAGTCATCAAA
>CAJQQO010000107.1 GCA_905480475.1 uncultured Pseudomonadales bacterium
AGCTGATGGTTCGCTGTTAGCGTTTGAAAGTGATTCGGTCAATGCACAGCAAAGCTTTATCGCAACTGCAACCGAAGCGCTCGCAATCGTGGTAAGAAATGCTACTTCAAATACTGGCAGCTATGACTATAGCTTGTTGGCGTCAGGCGCAACGGTGGTGAGCGATTCCGACGGTGATGGTTTAGCAGATGTCGACGAAGTGCTTAATGGCAGTAATATTAACCGGGTAGATACGGATTCTGATGGTTTGACTGATGGCGAAGAGGTGAATACTGTTGGTTCAAATCCATTGCTGATTGATACTGATGGCGATGGTTTCGATGATCTTACCGAGTTTAATGCAGGAAGTGATCCAGCTGATCCATTATCAACACCGGTTGATGAAGCGAACGTGCCAATGCCATTGTGGGCATTGGCGTGTTTAGCTTTCATGCTAATTGGCTTGTCTTATCGTAGACGGGTGAGATATATAAATCACTAAGCTAAAGTGTATATTCGCAATGCCTGCTTATAGTTAGTAGGCATTGCTTTTATATCGATAGTATTTAGCTCGCCTTATTTTGAGCATCAGTAGTGCGGCTAGCACTGATTTTTTGCGAAGCGTCTATTTTTGATTGTATCTCTAAGGATGCGTCTAATTCTGTATTGGCCGCAATCCCTCCGCAGGCTTTAAAAAATAACTCAAACTGATCGGCAGGCATGGGTTTTGCCAAATAATAGCCTTGAGCAAAATCACAGTGTTCGTTTTGTAAATAGGCCAGTTGCTCTGCAGTTTCGATGCCCTCGGCAACCACATTTAATTTAAGTGCTTTACTCATGCTTAAAATAGCGGTGGTGATGGCGATATCTTCTTGGTCGTTTGGTAAACCATCAATAAAGGCACGATCAATTTTTACCAAGTGAACCGGCAGTTTTTTAAGATAAGCTAGTGAGGAATAGCCGGTACCAAAATCATCAATAGCAATTTTAATGCCGAGTTCACTTAAACTTTCCATGGTCTCAATAGGCGCGATAGCGCGGCTAGAAGCGCTTTGCGCGCTCATAAGAATACTTTCGGTGACTTCAAGCGTTACGTATTGTGGGTCAACATTTTCTTGCTCTAGTGCCGTAACAATATCCTCTTCCAAACGATTACTTTCAAACTGCACGCCGGATAAATTCACTGACATGGTTAGTGCTGGTAAACCTTGTTGTTGCCATAAGCGATGTTGCTTGCATGCCTGTTGGCACACCCACTTACCTAAGGGAATGATTAAGCGGCTTTCTTCGGCGGCCGGAATAAATGCATCGGGAGCAACAAAACCGTGAGTCGGGTGATGCCAGCGTATTAGTGCTTCAACACCGGTAATGACTTGATCGCTAAGACGAACAATCGGTTGATAGAATAATTCAAATTCATTGTTATCAATGCCGCGCTGAATTTCTTGTTCCAAACGCTGGCGGTTTTTGGCAGAGATTTCTATCTCATTATCAAAATAGGAATAGATATTTTTACCTAAGGCCTTGGACTTATATAAAGCCAAATCCGCTTTGCGGAGTAGTTCGTCTTCCTGATCGGCGTCGTTTGGGAATAGCGCAATACCAATACTGGCTTGTGCGCTAAACGAGTGATCGCCCAGCTCTATGGGTTTATGTAAGGCCGCTAGAATTTTTTCTGCCAATACGGAAGTTTGTTCAAGAGGAACAATCGATCTTGCGACGACAGCAAATTCGTCACCGCCCAAGCGCGCAACGGTATCGGATTTTCGGCATGTTTCGGTTAAGCGTCTGGCAACAATTGCTAAAAGCTTATCACCTATTGGGTGGCCTAGTGAGTCATTAACTGCTTTAAAATTATCTAAGTCGATAATAAATAGCGCGCCGCTATTGGCGTCACGCTTTGCTTGACGCAGTGATTGCTGTAAACGATCCATTAACAGCGTGCGATTGGCAATACCGGTAAGTTGGTCAAAATGGGCTAGCTTGGAAAATTTCAAATTCGATTGATGCAGCAGCTGGTTTAGCTTACGCGTGTTGTAAGCCACACTAATCCATATCAATACAACAAAAAACAAGCCTGTTTTTCGCAACCAGCCAGCATAGGTTTCTCGGGCTTGGATTTCAGCAATGGTTCGCTCGGATTGCTGATGCAGAATTTCAGTTAGTTTGGTAATACAATCGGCGTAATCTTTTTTAAGTAGTGCGTATTGCTCGCTCTTAATAATGCTGATGGCTTGTTGTTGATCGCCCAAACGCAAGGCCGCGAACATTGACTCTTCCATCGCCACCATCTTGTTATTGGTCTGGCTTAATATTGCCAGCGTGGTATCGGTAGATGGATTCGAAGCGCTTTGAATAGTGCTATCAAGCAATCGCGCGGTATCTTGATAGCGTTGCTCCCAAGCTAGGTAGTCGTCAACGGTTGCCATTGAAGCAGAGAGTGTTAGCACCTCGTCGTAATAGCGGAGGTCATTGGCGGTTTGGACAAATACGGAGCTGCGCGCGTAATCTTCTTCGCTGAGTTTGGTATTGATATAGTTGAGTCTGACCGCCATTGCGATAAGCGAAACGCTAAGCAGCAAAGCGATTATGGGTAATCGCTTTGAAATGATGCTTTTTAGATATGCAGTTGAGGTTTTGTTAAAGAAAATTCTCACACACTACCAGCAAGGCTTTACTGCCTATTGGTATGATTATTAATCAATGACGCTATATTGCTTCAAGCCGCATACTTGTTTGAGCTAACAATTGCAGCTCTAACGCTTTTGCTTGTCTACAAATATGGCGGTATTAGCGATCAATTTATATTCCTGCAAAAAGTATAGCGGTTTACTGAAATTCTGCCTGTGCAGGTATATGCCGCTTTGGCTGGCCATAGCTCCAAGTTCAGGACTCGATAGTCCTCGAAACAGCAAGCGATAGGGGTAATTAGTGATGTCATTAATCCCTACAGCATAACGTGGGGCATTGCCGTAGAATTGCTGCTTGAATAGCAAGCAATTTACCCATTTAATGCTGAATAAAATTCTATTTACTTATTAGAATAAACAGTCCTAACCACAGTAGTAAGGCCTCGGGAATTTACCATGACTAATAACGATATTTTGCGTCGTGTGCGATATATCTTTGACTTTAATGACAAAAAAATGATTGCGCTATTTGCTCATTCAGGTATGACTGTGACGCGTACGGAAGTAAGTGCGTGGTTAAAAAAGGTTGACGACGAGGATTATAAAAGTTGCAACGATGAGCAAATGGCAACGTTTTTAAATGGTTTGATTATTGAAAAGCGGGGCAAGCGAGAGGGGGAGGCACCTGTTGCGGAGAAAAAGCTGACTAATAATATTATTTTAAATAAGTTGAAAATTGCACTCAGTTACAAAGCTGAAGACGTATTACGTATTTTATATTTGGCCGGTTTTATTTTAGGTAAGCATGAGTTAAGTGCTTTTTTTCGTAAGGTAGATCACAAGCATTACCGTACTTGCAAAGATCAGGTGTTAAGAAATTTTTTGCAAGGT
>CAJQQO010000108.1 GCA_905480475.1 uncultured Pseudomonadales bacterium
CTTTTTGTCTCTCAAGGTGAGTCCAACCACGAACCAAACGAGTGGCAATATGCTGAAGCTGCGCCAGTTCTACCTGTAATTTACCCGCATGGCTGCGGGCGCGCTGAGCAAAGATATCCAAAATCAAACCGGTGCGATCCATCACTTGGCACTCAAACTTTTGCTCTAGATTGCGCTCTTGCGATGGACTTAAGGCATGATTAAACAGCACGACATCGATTTCTAACTGCTTAACCAGGTCACCAATTTCGTCAACTTTACCTGAGCCAACAAAGTATTTGGCCGTGGGTGTATTACGTTTCGCTTTGACTATCTCAACAGGATCGACGCCAGCAGACTTGGCTAAGTCGACAAACTCATCAGCGCAGGGCGCATAGACAGCGGTGTCATGATCAACCGCTCCCCCACTACTCCTCCCAGATGCCACATTGGCTCTGCTATCGGGAAAGTCACAATGGACCAGTAAGGCCCGTTCGCCCGCGTCGGGCCGATCAAAAAACAATAGTGAATCCGTTTTGATTATTAGTGTTTAATGCTGAAAACAAATACCGCATCAACTTCGCCATTTGTTTCGCTTTGGATACAGGTTCGCAATAAATTGCGGACGCAACAAAGCTAGCAAGATAACAACAGCTTTGGATGCCGGTATTATCTGGCTAACTTTAAGCTTAATTAACAGGCCAATTAAATGTCTGTCAGCGTGACAGCTGTTTAGGCGACCATTTTGATCACTATCTTGAATACCACGCCAAATACGACTTTTATGCCAAGCGCTATTGTTAACACTAAGATGTTTAACATTGCACCGAGGGCTAAAACCGTATTTACAGATTATTCGTTTCCTGGCGCTTCTTCGTCATCACCCGGAGGGTGCTGCATAGGTAATCGCACGTTGCGACCCGGTACTACGGTCGATACGGCGTGTTTATAGACCATTTGACTAACAGTGTTCTTTAGCAGAATAACGAATTGGTCGAATGATTCGATTTGGCCCTGTAACTTAATTCCGTTTACCAGATAAATCGAAACTGGAATACGCTCTTTGCGCAACAAATTAAGATAAGGGTCTTGTAGGCTATGCCCTTTAGACATAATGATGATCTCCCAAATGGGTTAAAAGAAGAATAACTTCAATAAATGTGTGTTCAATTCCCAGCTCACCTTGACCAACAACGGTCGAGACCAAAACGGTCCGGCTACTTCCAAAGTGACATTCAGCAAATGAGTGGTGTTGGATAAAGTTTCTTATTTTGACGCCTTAAATAATATCCCTTTAAACGGGCTAACCGACAACAATAGTTAGCAATTTTCCAATCGATATTACGCAAGGCAAAAACAGGTCCCTGTATCTAAAAAAACTACTTTGACTGACTATCTTCTGAGAAAACAAATACGCTCTATTAATTAATGTGTGATGCTGAGTGCTGGATACCGAAGCAGATTCTGCTCGATAGTTAAACTTATCATCAGTATCAGTATCAGTATCAGTATCAGTACAGCAATTAATGGCGACGCAAAAGCTTGCACAACATTAGTATACACGGCTTCGACCGCAGTTAGACATCAAGTTCCTGCATGATCACGCTTATTTTCGACAAAGTAATGCTAAACAGGTCGCAATTTGACAGTTCTTGATCGTAATCAATTTCTAGACGGTGCAGTTCTGGCCACTTCCGCAACCAAGTGAATTGTCGTTTGGCCAATTTGCGGGTTGCCGCCACACCGCTGAGTAATAGCTGCGGACGGTCGATTTGGTTTTCAAGATAATCCCAGACTTGGCGATAACCTACCGCTCGCATCGAAGCCATATTTTGGTGCAAGGGATATTTTTTTCGTAGCTCGGCGAGCTCTTTAATCAAGCCCTGCTCCAGCATTTCGGCAAAACGTTGCTCGATTCGCTGGTGCAATGCAGCTCGATTCTGCGGCCATAAAGCCAACTGCGCCAAACGATACGGAAACGGCGTGGCTACTTGCTCGGACTGATAACTGGAAAGCGTTTTACCGCTGGCGTAATAAACTTCTAAGGCGCGCTGAATACGTTGCGAATGATTGGGGTGCAAAGCTGCAGCAGCTTGTGGATCAATAACTTGCAAGCGTTGATGCATCGCTTGCCAACCTAGCGATTCGGCATCAGCCAAAATATCGGCGCGGATTTTTGGATCAGCGGGTGGCAGGTCGGCAATCCCTTCCAATAGTATTTTGAAGTAAAGCATGGTGCCGCCTACTAATAGCGGGATCCTGCCGCGCGCGGTGATATCGGCCATTAAGGCCAATGCGTCGTTGCGAAACTCAGCTGCAGAATAAGTTTGATCAGGGTTGCGGATATCAATTAAGTGGTGAGGCAGGCGTTGCAAAAACTCGGCATCGGGTTTGGCCGTGCCAATATTCATATCACGATAAACTAATGCAGAATCAACACTTATCACTTCAAGCGGCCAGCGCTGCGCCATTAATTCTGCCAGTGCCGTTTTGCCACTAGCGGTTGGGCCTAGCAAAAAAACCGCAGGCGGTAGTTGCTCAGTTGTGGAGTCATTCACGCGGATCTAGCGCCCGCGCAAAAATAGTTTATCTAACTCGGCCAGCGTCATCGCAGTCCATGTCGGTCGACCGTGATTACATTGACCGCTGCGCTCGGTTCGCTCCATATCACGCAGTAGCGCGTTCATTTCAGGAAGCGTTAAACGCCGGTTGGCCCGCACCGAACCATGGCAGGCCATAGTCGAAAGAATATCGTCGATATGATTCATAATTCTGTCGCTAGTGCCGTGCTGTAACAAGTCGGCAATCACATCGCGCACCAACATCTCGGCGCTGGCTGAGGCCAACACCACCGGGATCTGCCGAATGATTATCGATTCGAGCGCCACTCTTTGCAGCTCAAATCCCAATTGGGTAAACACGCTGGCATGTGCTTCTGCGCAGTCGGCTTCCTTTTCGCTAAGCGCAAGACTGACCGGTACCAATAAAGGCTGGGCCTGAATGCCCTCTTCGTCGCGGGCAGCTTTCATTCTCTCGTAAACAATACGCTCGTGTGCCGCATGCATATCAACAACGATTAAACCCGCTTCATTTTCAGCAAGAATATAAATACCTTTAAGCTGAGCAATCGCAAATCCTAACGGTGGTATATCACCGGACTGCGCTAAGGACTGACCAAGATCTTGTACATTATTAAGGTCACTTGCGGCCGGGTCGCGACCATATAATTGCTTATGCACATCTGAAAAGCCGCCTGACGAGCTGCCAGAACCCGACCATGCCGAGTATCCAGTTTGTGCTGGCGCACTCGCCGAATAAGAGGCCGACGGCTCTGCCAATGACATTGATTGCTGCTCTGAAAGCTGCGGTGATAGCTGTGATGAAAATTGCGACGACAGCTGCGATTCACTGTTGAGAGCAGGATTTGCAAAACTACCGTCTGATCCAGCAACAGCGTTACCAGACAAATTATCCTGCGGCCTTACATCGGCCAAAACCTTATGCAGCGAGCGATAAATAAAATCGTGTACTGCGCGACTATCTCTAAATCGAACCTCGTGCTTGGAAGGATGTACATTCACGTCTACCAATGAAGGATCAAGCGTTAGATATAATACAAAAGCCGGATGGCGACCGTGAAACATCACGTCGCGATAAGCTTGCCTTACTGCGTGGGCCACCACTTTATCTTTAATCACCCGATCGTTAACAAAAAAGTACTGCATATCCGATTGGCTGCGCGAATACGTCGGCTGCGCAACCCAGCCATATAAACGATAATCACCCACGGTTAAATCAAGATGCAGTGCGCTATCGATAAACGGCTGGCCCAGTAGCTTGGCAATTCGCTGCTCTTGCTCCAACTGATTATTGCAGGGCCGTAGCGCATGAATAACTCGACCATTATGCGAAAGGCTTAGTCCAGTCTCAAAAGTAGCCAAGGCATTGCGACGAAACACTTCATCGATATGGTTGTATTCGGTTTTCTCTTTACGCAAAAACTTGCGTCGCGCCGGGGTATTAAAAAATAAATCCTGCACATCAACCGAGGTGCCGGTTGGGCGCGCCGCTGGACTCAGCTCAATTTCCATATCGCGACCAACACTGCTGGCCTTCCAAGCTTCGCTAGCCTGTTTATTGGCATTGGAAATCAGCGATAAGCGCGACACCGAACTAATACTCGCCAAAGCCTCGCCACGAAAACCTAAGGTTGCTACCGCTTCAAGATCATCTAAATCATAAATTTTACTGGTAGCATGCGAATCCAGCGCTAAGGCCATATCTTCTTGCGAAATACCACAGCCGTCATCGCGCACCAATACTCGCTTGGTACCGCCCGCCTCGACTTCAATATCAATTTGTCCCGCACCGGCATCAAGGCTATTTTCAATTAATTCTTTAAGTACTGAAGCCGGTCGATCAACCACTTCACCGGCAGCTATTTGATTGGCGAGTCGGGTACCCAGTTTTTTAATCTTTGCCATGCGAAGGTTTCGTTGTAAAAGCGAAATAGAGTGTTTAACTGCGCAATAAGAAGGAAAAGGCTTTAGATTACCGCAACTTAGGAACGCGGCGGAATTTTTAAAACCTGACCTACACGGATGCGATCATTCTTAATAGCATTGTAACGGCGTAGCTCTGATAGCGACACTGAAAATCGGCTTGCCAGCTCAGAAAGTGTATCGCCCGAACGAATCTTATAGGTACTGGCTTTCTTGCTGCCAGATTGATTCGTTGATTTATTGCCAGCAAGGCTATTTGAACCACCATTTTTAAGCCAGTAAACCATAGTACCCTCAACCGCATGGCGATCAAAATAGGCTAGCGTGCCTTGAAAAATCGCTTGGGCTAATTTTTTCTGATGCTTTCCCGAGGACAATCGACGCTCCTCTTTAGGGTTAGAAATAAATCCGGTTTCAACCAGCACAGAAGGAATATCCGGCGATTTTAATACCGCAAAACCGGCATGTTCTACGGTGTTTTTATGTAGCTTGGAAATCACTTTGATTTGCTTAAGGATTTCTTTACCGGCTTTTACGCTTGAATCCAAAGTCGCCGTCATACTTAAATCCAGCAATACACTGGCCAACATATCGTCCTTGCCGGACAAGTCAACACCGCCAATTAAGTCGGTACTATTTTCGCTTTGTGCCAAAAATCGCGCCGAAGCCGATGAGGCCCCGCGTTGTGACAGCGTGTAAACCGAACTGCCGCTTACCGATTTATTTTTAAAGGCATCAGCGTGAATTGAGATAAAAAAGTCGGCTTGATGTTTGCGTGCAATATTTCTGCGCTTGCTTAAACCCACATAATAATCGCCATCACGAATTAACACTGCGCGATAACCGGGCTTTTTATCAAATAGTTTTTTGGTTGCGCGCGCAATAGAAAGCACCACTGCTTTTTCACGCACGCGTCGCGGACCGATAGCGCCTGGATCTTCACCGCCATGGCCAGCATCGATAGCGATAACAATATCGCGGCGCCCATTATTTTTTGGCGCGGTTTTTACGACCGTCTTTTTCGCGGCTTTATCATATAAGTCCACCACCAAGCGATTACCGTATTGCTGATTGGCCGGTAATAAAAACGCATTGGGTTTAACCTTGGCGTTTAAATCTAAAACCAAGCGGATATCTTTATTGCTACGCTCAGCGCCACGCACTTTATTGATCGGGCTGCCCGATAGCGCAATGCCTTGAAGATCTGCCGATATGGATGATCTTTGAATATCGATAACCACACGATCTGGATTGGCAAGGGTAAAATATTTAAATTCAACGGCGCCAGTTAAATCGAGTACTAAGCGCGTATGATCGGGGGCGCGCCATAAACGCACGCCTTCTATATCGGCAGCGCCTGCGGTAGCAGTGAATAAAATTGTGGCCAGCAAGGTAGATGACAAGGTAGTTAACAGCACCATGCATGACATAACACGCGACACCGATACAAATTCAAGCAGCATCGATTTAACGTATAGCGCAAATGTTAGTAAAACTGCAACCGGGTTCATAAATTTTAAGCTCTGCAAGCAACACTTTTATTAGTTAAGTTAATATCGTGTGTTTAGCGTTTTAAATATAACTAGCTTCTTATATAGCAAGCTTTGGATTTCTTGCCTGTAAATTTTTTAATACCGACTCGCCAACAGCGGAACCTGCCTCGCAAAGCAGTTCACGACCAATACTTTCCTCTGGCGTAGAAATTCGGCAATCCTCGAGTGTTAACTTAATATCTGCCGCCGGAATAAAACCTGCGCCACGCTCTGGCCACTCAATTAAACAGAGCGACAAAGCAGAGAAATAATCTTCCAAACCCAAAAACTCCAACTCGACAGGATCAGCTAGGCGATATAAATCAAAGTGATAAACTGGGCGCTTTGCTGTTGATGCTTCAGCATCACTGCTTCTATTACCGTTATTGCCACCGCCATCACTATTAGCCAAGCTTTGACAATAACTAATCTCATACGGCTCGACCAGTGTATAGGTTGGGCTTTTTACCGCTCCACGATGACCCAAGCCATTGATGATGCCACGGCTTAAGGTGGTTTTACCTGCACCTAAACCACCTAATAGGTAGAGTGTTAAGCCAGCGGCAGATTGTTCTCGCGCAGGTTTTGCCGACCAGAATATTTCGGCAATAGCAGCGGCAATGCCAGCACCCAGCGCAACCGTCGCCGCTTCGTCATTTAGTCGGTAAATCATTGGCATCGTTCATTATCATCGCGTAGCACGGCATTAATCACATCTCGCAAGGCGGCTGGCATATCGCTAGCAGCCAAACCGTATTGTCCTATCTGCTGAACCGCCAAATCGGCTGCCGCCGCATGCAATACCACGCCTAATTCAGCAGCATCGTGGGTATTTAGGCCCTGAGCAAGCCACGCGCCTATAACGCCGGACAAAATATCACCCATACCTGCAGTTGCCATCGCCGAATTGCCATATGGGCAAACCGCGCTGTCTACACATTGGCCGCCTGGAGATTGATCGTCGCCGGACATAATAAGACTTCCCGCTCCTTTTAATACCCATGTCTTATCGTATTGATTCACCAGCGTCTCTATACTGGCAAAGCGATTGGCATTGATTTCACCACCGATGCCTTGAGTGTTGTTGCTTACTTGACCTTTGCTATCGACAGCTTGATTGGCCGCAGCTGCCAATAGCCTTGCGGCCTCACCACTATGCGGCGTCAAGACTGCCGGGCCTTGCGGTAAAAAATGGCGATTGGCGGAAATAAGATTTAACGCATCAGCATCCAGTAATACCGGTATGGATAACTGTTTGATT
>CAJQQO010000109.1 GCA_905480475.1 uncultured Pseudomonadales bacterium
TGTCAACTGTTCGATAGGCTGAACTTGCACACCAGGCTGTTCCATTTTAACTAAAAAGAACCCTAAACCTTTATGTCGCACGGATTGCGGATCGGTTCTTGCCACTACAAAACACCAGTCCGATTCATGGGCCAATGATGTCCACACTTTTTGACCACTTATTTTCCATTTACCGGTTGCATTATCTAACACTGCTTTGGTTTTAACATTAGCCAAATCAGAACCGGCGGATGGCTCGGAATATCCCTGACACCATAACTCTGTGCCATTTAATATGCCCGGTAAGTATTTTTGTTTTTGCTCATCATTGCCATAAACAATAAACGTTGGGCCGGCCAAACCTTCACCAATATGGCCCATACGACCGGGACCACCGGCTCGCGCGTACTCTTCATGAAAAATAACTTGCTGCTCAATAGTCGCATCGCGACCACCATGCTCTTTAGGCCAACCGATACAGGTCCAACCACCAGCGGCTAAGGTTTTTTCCCACTGATGACGTTCAGCAGAAAACATATGTTCGTCACCGGGGCCACCACGAAAACGAATCTTTTCAAACTCGCCGGTTAAATTTTCTTTTAACCACTGCGCAATCTCAGCGCGGAATTGTTCGTCGGCTTCACTAAACTGTAGTTTCATTTGCTAAGCCTCCTGATCTAATAACTGTTGCGCTATCAACTCGCGATGATAGCTGCCGTTACCTAAAAATGTTTCGGTTGATTTGGCGCGCTTAAAATACAAGTGGCAATCGTATTCCCAAGTAAAACCCACACCACCAAATAATTGAATAGCATTTCCTGCGTTATAGAAAAAAGTATCTGAACAATAAGCCTTTGCCATACTGGCAGCTTGCGGTAAATCGGCGGCTAAGGATTTATCACCTTGCTGATCCAAAGCTTCTTGCGCCACGCAGGCAGCGTAATAAACGGCCGATCGCGAGACCTCTGCCTTTAACATCATATCTGCCGCTTTATGTTTAATCGCTTGATAGCTGGCAATAGTGCGACCAAATTGTTCACGCTCTTGAGTATATTCCACTGCCATATCCAGCGTTTGTTGCGCACCTCCCATTTGCTCGGCCGCGATACTGACTTGGGCTAACTGAATAACCGTTGCCAGCTTATTCCATGCATCGCCGGCATCTAGCATCACATCGTCAGCCGCAATTGCAACATTGCTTAAATTAATTTCTGCCTGCTTGCGAGTTTGGTCCATTGTTGGCAACCAACGTCGCTCCACACCGCTTGAATCCGCTGCTAGTAAAAACAAGGCTATACCTTGTTCGCCGCTACTACCTGCTTTGCGAGCGGCAACCACTAATAAATCAGCTGTATGGCCATCGGGAACATATCGCAAGGCACCATTAATAGTAACTGAACCATCGGCTGCTTGTTCGTAAACTGCTTCTACTGCATTGGCATCCCAGCGACCACTAACGCCGGTGTAGGCTAATGTCGCAGTTAAAGAACCTTCAGCAATTTTGCTAAGATAGTTTTGTTTCTGCGATTCGGTACCGGCAACTAATAAAGCATTTGCGCCAAGGCATACGGTTGATATAAATGGTGAACAAAAAAGCGTTTTACCCATCTGCTCTAGCAATACCGCTAGCTCAACATAGCCTAGCCCCATACCACCGTATGCTTCGGGAATATGAATAGCTTGCCAATACATTTCGCTGCAAACTCTCTCCCATAGCGCGGCGTCAAAACCCGACTCGCTAGCCATAGCAGATCGAATCGCTTCACTGGAAGACACATCAGCAAGAAAACCTTCCGCAGATTCGCGAATCATTTCCTGCTCTTCAGTTAATGCAAAATCCAAACTGTAATCCTCTTTCTTAAACCAGTAATATTAATTTGTCGCTCAATCAATTACGTGCCGTAAACTTTTTGCGCGGGCACTTCGGCTGCCAGTAATTTATCCATGGCCGAGCCAATTTCACCTGCTTGCCAACGATCACCTTTATCAACGCCTTCAGTTGAGTGCCAACCACTGGCGATCGAAATTTTGCCACCTTCGGCTTCAAAAATTCGACCGCTGACTTTGCCACCATCTTCGGAAGCTAACCAAACTAATAGTGGCGATACATTATCTGGCGCCCAATAATCAAAACTGCCATCGTCTGGCTTGGCCATACGTGTTGCCATTGCTTCAACGGCAGTCGTCATACCGGTGCGCGCTGCCGGAGCTACTGCATTGGCGGTAATACCATAGCGACCTAACTCAGCCGCTTGATTTAATGTTAAGGCAGCAATACCGGCTTTAGCCGCCGCGTAATTAGACTGACCAATAGAACCCTGTAAACCCGCACCCGAGGTGGTATTAATAATTCGCGCCGCAACGGGGGTGCCAGCCTTTGCTTCCGCTCGCCAATAATGCACAGCATGGGAGCTAATACAAAAATGACCTTTCAAATGCACCGCCATAATGGCGTCCCACTCGGCTTCGTTTAACGAGGCAAACATACGATCACGATTAATACCGGCGTTATTAACAACAATATGCAGTGCGCCAAAAGCGTCTATCGCTTGTTTAACCGCGTTAGCTGCATCGTCATAGTTAGTAATATCCGAGGTATTAACTATCGCCTTACCGCCGTTGGCAACAATCTCATCAACGACTACTTGCGCTGCCGCCTCATTAATATCATTGACTACAACGCTGGCACCTTCTTTAGCAAACTCATGCGCGTGAGCAGCACCTAAACCACCACCTGCGCCAGTAATAATTACCACTCTTGAATCACAAATACCTGACATTAACTCTCTCTCCTGATTCTTATTGAGATCAACTTTTGTATTAGCTCAATTAAATCTATAACTATTTATCTTCTATTAAACGAGTTTCGCAAAATTTAGCAACCTAAGTAAATTGCTCACCAAAAGCCATTACCGGTCTTACTTCAACCCAGTCTATCAACAACTCGCGACGGGTATAAATCCAGCGACCTTCGGTTTTTACATATTCATCTTGATAACGAATAGCCCAGTCTTCGACTTCGCGCTTGCCATCATCTAACAAACGAATATGACTGGCTGTGCAATAGGTCTCGCCTTTTGCACTCTCCTCATCAAGACCGTCATCAGCACCGCTATTCAGCACTACGGTTTGATTAAATACTTTATGCTGAGTACTCTCAAACATATCAGCAAGCATGGATGGAACACCAGCCAATTGGTCATGCCCCGACATAATATTACCCGGCATAACAATCTCGGCATCGGCTGCTAAGGTCGACAAAAGCAATTCAACATCCTTGCGATCGCAGGCTTGCGCATAGCTATAGGCTAGCGTTAGAAATTCGCCAGTGGCTAGCGGCTTAGCGTCTTGCTGTTTTTTGCTCACCGTTATTTACTTTTCATTTCTGAATTACTAGGGCCAAAAAACGCACGCATCGAAGTGACTTTACCTTCGTCATTAAATGTCATCACATCAATCGGTCTAAAAGACATGATGCCGCTGCCAGTATCTACCTCACCCGTAAATGCAAATGCAGCTTCATTCCCAGCAATGCGGATTTCCGATTGCAGCTGTAACTTTACGCCCATGCTCATCGCGCCCTGATAAAACTCTTGCACTGCCGCACGGCCCTGCTTAACCGGAGAGCCGACTGGATCTTCAACACTACAGTCATCAGCATAGATACCCATAATGGCATCAAGATCACCTGTTTCAAACGCACCGATATAAGTATTAACGGCATCAGTAATTTTTTTCTCTAAAGACATGTTTATATCCTCTTAAATAATGTAATAACAATTGATATCAAAGACGCTCAATAATAGTCACGTTAGCCTGACCGCCACCTTCACACATAGTTTGTAAACCGTAACGTCCACCCGTGCGCTCAAGCTCATGCAATAAGCTTGTCATTAATTTTGTTCCGGTTGCACCCAAGGGATGACCTAAAGCAATTGCGCCGCCGTTAACATTGGTTTTAGCATGGTCATAACCGGTTTCTTTTAGCCATGCCATCACTACCGAGGCAAAGGCTTCGTTGATTTCTACCAGATCAATTTGATCAAGCGACATACCGGCTTTATCCAAAGCGTATTTAGTTGCCGATATTGGCGCAGTTAACATCCAAATAGGATCTTCGGCTCGAACACTCATATGATGAATACGTGCACGTGGAGTAAGATTATATTTTTTAAGCGCCGCTTCAGAAACCACTAACACCGCACTACTGGCGTCACAAGTTTGACTGGAAACTGCGGCAGTCACTTTGTCGCAACCAAACAAATAATCCAAATCGGCCATTTTTTCCAGCGTGCTTTGGCGTGGTGTCTCATCATGTTCAACACCTTCCATTGGCACGATCTCTTTAGCAAAACGCCCTTCGGCAATAGCATTTAATGCGCGAGTATGTGACTCTAGTGAAAACACTTCTAAATCTTTGCGGCTTAAATTCCATTTATCAGCGATCATTTGCGCTGAATTAAATTGCGTTGGCGGGGTATCACCATAACGCGCAACCCAACCTTTTGAACCGGTAAATGGATCACTAAAACCTAACGGCTCTGCGGCTGTCATTGCCGAGCTGATAGGGATTTGTGTCATGGTTTGCACACCACCGGCAACAATCACATCTTGCGTGCCACTCATCACCGCTTGCGCGGCAAAGTGCACGGCTTGCTGTGACGATCCGCATTGACGATCAATTGTTGTACCCGGTACGCAATCCGGCAAACCTGCGGCTAACCAACTAGTACGCGCTATATCACCGGCTAGTGGACCAATGGTATCTACGCTACCAAAAATAACATCATCATATTCGTCAGCGGGAATCGCATTGCGCTCAACAATCGCTTTTAATACATGCGCACCTAGATCGGCGGCATGCACATGCGCCAAACCACCTTTGCGTCGACCGGTTGGGCTACGAAGTGCATCGACTATATAGGCTTCAGGCATAGAACGCTCCAAACTGTTTAGGGGAAAATAGATTTACGCTAGCGGCGTATTAAAACCAAACTGGATGTCAGCAAACAAAGTATTTAACAATAGTCTGCAAAACTAAAATCGAAAACACACGACTTAAACAAAGGTATTTCCTGCACCGATAACTGCGCTATCAGATAATACAAAGTCGGCAATACGCTGCTCGTGAAACGCGACCAATCCCCAAGCATTATTATATGCCCAGGCTTTTTTCATGAATATTTGTAGATCAACTTCCCATGTATAACCCATTGCACCGTGCGCTTGCATAGTATTACGCGCAGCAATTTGACCTACCTCTGTCGCAGCAAGTTTGGCATGACTGACATTAACCGAGCTGGATTGTTGTTTGTGAGCAATCGTATAGGCCGCGCGATAAACCGGTGTTTTGGCATACTCCAATTTAAAAGCAATATTCGCCATTAAATGTTTAACCGCTTGAAAACTACCAATGGGTTTACCAAATTGCTGACGGTCGGCGGTATACGTCACTGCCATATCAACCATACGCTGAGATAAGCCTAAAGACTCAGCCGCAACACCTAATGCGCCTCTATCCATTGCACCGTCAATTAACTGCTGAGCAGCATCACCGTCTGCAATTAGCGTCTCTGCAGACGCAGTCCATTCAACGGAATATAACTTACGGCTTGGATCGACGGACTCATTAAACTGGAGAGTAAACTGCGCTGGTGTTAGTGCATGTAATTGCTGTCCATGCTGCATAATTAATAGATCAGCAATATGCGCATCTTCAACTAGCATATTCACTTCTAAGCCGACCATAACTTTGGCTGAGCCTTCGGCGATCGCTGGTAGCCATTGGGCTTTTAGTGCATCCGCATTGTCACCGCTCATATTAATTAGTGTCGGCACTGCAACCAACGCTTGATGCACTAACGGCGCTGGTAAGGCGACATAACCACACTCTTGAGCGATAAGAACAAAATCTAATTCGTTCATACCCAAGCCGCCAAACTCTTCTGGCACTGTCATTGCCGTTAAACCTAACTCAGCTAATTGCGTCCACAACTGGTCGGAGCGACCGCTTTCGGTATCCCATAATTTACGGATACTTTCTGCCGTGACTTCATTGAGCAGAAATTCGCGAACCGACTCTTGAAACAATAATTGGTCTTCGGTAAAGGTAAAATCCATAATTCGCTACTCCTCTACCGTGGCATACCGAGCATACGCTCGGCAATAATATTACGTTGAATTTCATTGGTACCGGCATAAATCGGCCCGCTTTGCGAGAACAACCATCCGTCTAACCAATTAGCTACGCCGCCCGCTTGTGGCGCATGCGGTAATAACTCGGCTCGCGCACCTAAGATGCTCATCGCAGTTGCATGCATATCCCGATCTAACTCCGACCAGAATATTTTATTGGTCGAAGACTCTGCACCGATCTTTCCGCCTTGCACTAAGCGACAAGCCGTTTGATACGTTGATAAGGTATAGGCTTCGGCATCCATATAGGCTTTAACTACCGCTTTTTTAACCGCAGGATCAAGATCGGCACTGGCTTGATTTTCTTTATATAACTCAACCAAGCGCTTAGCCGTTTGTTGGAAACGTGCTGGTGATCGAAGCATTAAGCCACGCTCAAATCCGGCGGTTGCCATTGCAACACTCCAACCTTGACCCGACTCACCTAATAAACAATCAACCGGCACTTTGACGTTATCAAAAAAGATTTCAGCAAATCCGGGTAGACCATCGAGCTGCGGAATAGGTCTAACAGTAATACCTTCAAGATCAAGTGGCACTAGAATAAAACTTAAACCTTTATGACGCTGGGAATCGGGATCGGTACGAAACATACCAAACGCCCAGTCAGCCCATACGGCTCGCGTAGACCAAGTTTTTTGGCCATTAACAATATAGTGTTTACCATCTTCTGATAATTCGGCTTTAGCGCGAATAGCCGCCATATCAGAACCGGCATTTGGCTCGGACCATGCCTGACACCAAATATCTTTACCGGTTGCCATACCGTTTAAAAAGCGCTGTTTTTGCTCTTCAGTGCCGTACTCCATCATCGTGGGGCCAAGCAAAAAGATACCGTTTTGATTGACACGTAGTGGCGCGCCGGCAGCGTAGTATTCTTCTTCAAAGATTAACCATTGAATTAAATCGGCACCACGACCCCCCATAGCCTCAGGCCAGGTAATCATGCCCCAACGGCCTTCATATAATTTTGCTTCCCACTCTCTATGCGCCTGAAAGCCTGCTTCAGTATCAAAGCTAGGCAAAGGCGATGGCGGAACATTCGCAGCCAACCATTCGCGCGCTTCAGCACGAAAAGCGGTTTGTTCTGTGGTGTAATTTAAATCCATAAATTTCTAATCAATAAAAGTTTGAATCAATATTAAATAACCACCTATGGTTATTATTTTAAATGCACATCAACGTTTAAAAAACGCTAGCCCTATCTACTCTTTAAAATCGGCATCGCGCTTTTCAACAAAGGCATCGCGCGCTTCTTGCGAGTCGCCCATGGTGTAAGCTTCAAAGGTAAAACCCTGCTCCCAACGATACTTATCTTCCAAGTTGCCATCTTCAACACCGGTTAAGGCTTCTTTAGCAAGCTTAACCATGGCTGGCGACTTTTCTGCAATGCTATTTGCCATCGCTCTAGCCGTTGGCATTAACTCATCACGCGGCACTACTCGCTCAACCGCGCCAAGTCGATACGCTTCCTGCGCGTCAATAAACTCACCAGTAAAATACATATAACGGACTTTTTGTACCGGGAACATACGCTGTAAATGCGCACCGCCGCCCATTGCGCCACGATCAATTTCTGGCACACCAAAATTGGCGCATTCTGATGCGATAAGAATATCGGCCGCACCACTAATACCTATACCGCCACCTAAAACAAAACCATGTAAGGCAACGATAACTGGCTTCGGGTTTAAATGGATCGCTTTAAAGGTGTCGTAGTTACCGCGATTTACATCAAGAATCTTACTGCCGTCGGCGGCTAATTCTTTAATATCAACACCGGCACAAAAACCTTTACCTTCGGCAGCAATAATAATCACGCGCACGCTATCGTTTTTACCTAAGGCCTCGATCTCATCCGAGATGGCAAACCAGGTTTTGCTATCAAAGGCATTAACCGGTGGATGATTAAAAATCAATTCGGCTACGCCGTTGTCGCTAATACTGCTGTCAAAAGGTTGATTCATGGATGACCTTTAATTGCTTGTGATACTAAAACATTAGCCCTTGTGCAAAAATTAATTACCGTTCCATTAATGCTTTTTACGCAAAAGTCTCGCTAACGGATCTATTAAGCACGAACGCCGGGTGGATTATCTTTTAGTTGCTTAGAGCGTAAGTTGTGCGGATCAATTTCCGCAATAATATCCAGCTGCTGTTGTGTTGGCGCAGCGGTTTGAGGAATAGCATCGGGAATACACAACTCGAAGCCGGTATTATCGATAACTTCTTGGATATCAACTCCGGGGTGTAAACTGACCACACGCATTTGATAATTAGGCCCGCCAAAATCCATCACGCATAAATTGGTCAGCACCATACGTAAATCAACATCAGACAGTTTATGACCTTTGGCCACGCGATCTGGGTTGTAACCAATAGTACAAACCATATCGCACTCGCCATCAACAAATACGCGAGTATTGTGCGAAGGGACTAAAAACGAATTAGCGTGACTAATAGAATTACCGGGGAAACCGCGCGCACCTAACATTTGCACTTTGGGTTGCTCGTAGCTACCGCCTAAGCAAGAAATATTACTTTGCCCAAAGCGATCGATTTGTGTTGGGCCGCCAGTAATATGTCTGCGACCACTCCA
>CAJQQO010000110.1 GCA_905480475.1 uncultured Pseudomonadales bacterium
ACAAAAGCTCATTCAAACTCATTCTGGCGCAGCACAACCAACGGATCGCTCTCGTTATTTAGCGGTGTTTGCAGCGAGTCATTTTGCCGAAAACGATTTTGCAGTTTACGATGGTATTGTTTTAAATCATCCTCTAAAAACCAGCTTGGCGAAAAAGCGTAAGGCAATGCAAAAAGCCTTGGCAAGTTATCAAGCGGTAGCCGCTTATGATGTCGCGGAGTTTTCTACTCAAGCCACCCATCGTATTGGTGAAATTTACGCCTCATTGGCAAGTGACTTACTGGCATCAGAGCGTCCGGCAGGTTTAAACGAACTTGAATTAGAGCAATATAACTTTTTACTCGAAGAGCAAGCTTACCCATTTGAAGAAAGTGCTATTGAGTTTTACACGGTCAATATTGAGCGCGCATGGAAGGGTATTTATAGCGATTGGGTAAAAGCCTCATACACTGCTTTGGCAGAGCTATTACCCGCGCGATTTAACAAGCAGGAAATTCGTCCTGGAGATGCACCATGATATTAGTGTTAGCGCATCGCGCATTTAAATGTCGATTGGTACAGGCAACGCTTGTGCTCATGCTATCAGGCTGTTCATTTATACCTGATATTGCCATTCCTGGTGGCGTAGACGCGGTAGAGAAAACGGCGGTCGTTAAGATCTCTGATAGCCGCAGTGTTAAAGGTACATTGGCAAAAGCTTTGGCCGCTGTTGAGCAAAACGATATTGAAGTTGCTGATCTAGAATTTCAATTAATGATGGAGCAGGGTGCCAAGTCGCCAGACTCTCTAAATCATTATGCAATATTTTTGCGCGAGCAGTGGCGACTAGACGAAGCGGAAAACGTGTATAAACAAGCTTTAAAAAATTCGCCCAAAGATCCAGTGACACATTGGAATATTGCTGTGTTATACGAGCTTTATCGCGGCGACCTCAAGCAGGCTTTAGAGCATTACACAGCCTATCAAGAGTCAGCGCTGAAGCCTGATAAACGGGTTGCTATTTGGGTGGGTGATTTAACTCGCCGTTTGGAGCAGTGATGAGTACCGTATTATCAAAAAATTATTTTAAGCTGATGCCGTTAAAGGCTTTGGTTTTATCTATTGTATTAAGTCATAACGCCATAGCCCAAAATCAGAGCATTGATTTGGAATCCACCTTTAAAGGCAATCAAGAGCAGCCTAAGGTTTTGTATATAGTGCCCTGGCAAAAAATCGATGCGCCCGAGGCTTATTATCAGCCGCTTGAAAGTCTGATTAATGAAAACTTTGAGTTGTTGGATCGTGATGAGTTTAGGCGCGAGGTCCGCTTTTACGATCAGCTCACTCAAAGCGCTGAGTAGAGCGCCAATTATATTCGCAAATAGCCCTCCAAACCCCTTCATTCCCCATGATTTCTAGCGGTAAAGCCGACCATTTTGTGACCCGACGCTCATAACTATTTAATCGCCGATTGGTACCGAAAAAACTGTGTCATCGATCACATTCTGTCTGACAGAATCCTCTATGCTGATGAAAGTAGGTGCTTTTTATTAGAGCGCATTTTTCTATTCCGCATCATTGATAGATCACTTTAAATACGAGAATCATTATGGATCCAGTTAACGCGATAATTACATTCTTTCAAACCGGTGGGCCGTTTATGTACCCGATCGCGCTGGTGCTTACCATAGGTCTGATTATTACTCTTGAACGTTGGATGTTTCTTACCGCTGCGCGGATTTCCAATGTGCAGGCCAGTAAAAAAATACTGCCTTTATTGCAACATCGTAAGTACGAGCAGTTAATGAAATTCACCCGTGATTCATCTGCACCTGCGAGTAAAATTATTGCTGCCGGTTTATCACGTATGTTTAATTCCGAGCGTCGTGATGATGTAATTTACGCAATGCAAGAAACCGTTATGGAAACTGTGCCACGACTTGAAAAGCGTACTGGTTATTTATCAACGCTTGCTAATGTTGCAACGCTGTTGGGTCTATTGGGTACTATTATCGGTTTGATCGCGGCGTTTACCGCAGTTGCCGATGCTGACCCAGCGCAAAAAGCTAGTTTGTTATCAAGCAGTATTTCGGTGGCGATGAATACCACGGCATTTGGTTTGATTTCGGCGATTCCGCTGTTGTTATTCCATGCCATGTTGCAAACCAAAACGGCGCAGATTGTCGATAGTCTGGATGTTGTGGGTGTTAAGTTTATTAACTCATTATCCGATCGCCGTGAAGTTAGTTCGCATTCGCGCAAAGAGGATTCTAAAGATTCAGCTAAAGACGGCGTGAAAGCTGCTGCCTAGTTTTTATATTAGGCGCTACTGGCTAATTAAAAAATCAGACAATAGTGCCTATTATTTTGATTCCTTATTTTTATATCTCAACACATTTAATAAACTGGACGGCATTATCTGATGTCGTCTTAAGTGCTAAAAGCGGTCTTAAGTGAAACGTAACTTATGTTAAGCAATAAATACAAAGCGCGTAATCAACAAGAAGCGGATCTTGATATCACACCTTTTATGAACCTGATGATTGTATTGGTTCCGGTGTTGTTATTAAGTATGGTTTTCACACGTATTACTGTGCTGGATATTCAGTTACCGGCATCGGCGGGCGGCAGTGCCGCAGAAATTAGCCAGAAGCAGGTAGAAGTAATCATTAAAGCCGATTCCATTGCGATTAACTTTCCTGAAGGTACCTTGTTGCGCGATGTCAAAAATATCTCAGACCCTGAAAGTGAATTAAACGGTACGCCGGACGACGCCAACCTATCATTGATTTTGCAAGCCTTAAAGCGAGAGTTACAAGTAAAAGGGGCTGATCGAAAAAACGTTAATCTACTTGTTTCCGAAGCAATTCCTTATCACAAAATTATTGCCACCATGGATACCGTTCGTTCTTATAGCGCTGTGGTAGCGGCCGATGTTGTGGATGCCGAGTTATTTCCCGATATCGCCTTTGGTGATGCGCCGATTAAAAGCGGTAACAAAACATGAGTATCTTTATGTCGGGAATATCAGTGCCGGGTGAATCTCCGGGGACTGGCTTTAGTGCCAAGCGATCAAAGAAGTCTAGTGACGGCGGTAAGCTTAACCTCGTGTCATTAATGGATATCTTTACCATTTTGGTTTTCTTCTTAATGGTTAATACCGGCGATGTTGAAATTCTGCAGCCGGATGAAAGAATTGTTTTACCAAAATCATTTGCACAAATTCGCCCTGATACAGCACCGGTTGTTAAAGTTAATGGTGATGCGATTTATTTTAAAAAAGTCTTAGTGGCTAATTTAAATGAACTGAAAAATGGTGCGAGTGCAAACGCTAAAGATAAAGAGCTAATCAATGGTTTATACGCCAGTTTAGTGACTGAGAAAAATACGCTTGATAAATTGATAGTTAGTTTTGCGGAAGAAGGCGAGCCGCCCAAGCACGCAATATCGGTGATGGGTGATGCTTCGGTTCCCTATGCGCTATTGAAGAAGGTTTTATACACTTGCGCGCAAGCCGGTTTTCGAGATGTATCACTAGCGGTTGAGTATCAATCGCGTGCAAGCGAAGATAGTGTTAGCTTGCCTGGTACTACCACTTCAGGAGCTTCAGCATGAACGCACGTAGTATAAGTGCTTCTGCTAGCAGCGCTTGGCAGTTTCCCAGTGATTCCGTTTTACCATGGCAAACAGGTGTTGTTGAAGATCAGCGTTTTAAGCGGTTTTTAATTCACGGCATAGGCATCTTTACCGCTGTTGCGATTTTAATGCCGTTTTTCCCCGTACCGGAATTAGCGACCGCACCTGTCCAGAAAGAGCGAGAACAATACACTCGATTGATTATTGAAGAGCGCGTATTACCGCAGCCAGTTGAAGTTAAACCCAAACCTATACCCATGCCGGTAGTCAAGCCGGTGCCTAAGGTGGTGAAAGTTAAACCTAAGCCTATTGATACACCCAAGCCAAAACCGGTTGTTAAAACCAAACCGGTTGATTTAATGAAGCAGGCGCGTGATAAAGCCGCTACCACCGGTGTG
>CAJQQO010000111.1 GCA_905480475.1 uncultured Pseudomonadales bacterium
CGCCGCCTCATTACAATCGGCGCAAAATGTTCAACGTCGCGGTTATGATCAGTCGCTGTGGTTAGATCCGATTGAAATGAAATATATCGAAGAACTTTCGGGTATGAACTTTTTTGTTCTGCTTAACGGCGAGTTACATACCCCGGTACTTAATGGCTCGTTCTTAGCCGGGATTACTCGCGACTCCATTATCAGCTTGGCAAAACACCAAGGGATTACCGTAGTTGAACGCAATATTCCTATTGAAGAAGTATTAAGTGGCATTCGCACTGGTGCTGTTAGCGAAATTTTTGCCTGCGGAACAGCGGCTATTGTTAGCCCGGTCAGCTTAATTGCCGATGCCGATGACACTATTTATCAAGTGGCCAAAGTTGATGAGCTTGCAGCAACACTGCGTCAATCACTGTTAGCGATTCAAGAGCGTCGTGAAGATGATCCGTTTGGCTGGACGATGGAAGTTGCCGAGCACTATAGTCCCAAATAGGCCCTGCATAAAAAAACCTTAGTTGATTTTTATTCGACGTTAAGAAATCTCGCCCAAACTTTCTCAACGTTCTGCCTATGGCTGGCAAATACTTGTTGCGATTCTGCAGACGATTGCTGCTCTTTTTGCTGTTTAAGTGCATCCAAATGCGCTGCTGCGCGATAGTCCTGATACGCCTGAATAAGTTGCTCGGATTCTTGCGCACTAATAATTTCGACTTCAGCCAGTGACTCAAGAATACGTATATTATCAGTCCATCGCGCCAAGCTTGGAAACGCGCCAGCGTTAGCCAACACACAAAACTGCACTAAAAACTCTATATCAACAATACCACCACGACTTTGTTTGATATTAAAGTGCTGATCAGCACTTTTATCTTGCCCTACAGGTTTATTGTCCAAGTGCTCGCGCATTTTATTGCGCATTTCAATAACGTCATTGCGTAGCGTTGATATAGAACGCGACTCGCAGAGTAGATCTTTGCGCAACTCGGTAAAACGTTGCGATAATCGACTATCACCCGCCACTGCTCGCGCACGTACTAAAGCCTGATGCTCCCATGTCCAAGCGCTTTCACGTTGGTAGCGTTCAAAGGCATCAAAACTGCTCACCAATAATCCCGACGCCCCCGAAGGACGCAAACGCATATCCACTTCATATAGCGCACCGCTGACGGTTTGCGCGGTCAAAATATGAATAACACGCTGACCTAAACGATTAAAAAATACCGAGTTAGCAATTGCCTTTTGCTTAGGCCCTGCCAGCGTTTCGGCTTGAGAATCCGTATCGTGAATAAAAACCAAATCAAGATCCGATGCCGGACCTAATTCAATACCACCTAATTTTCCGTACCCCACAATAATAAAGTTTTCACTATTGGCAAAGCTTTGCCCGCCGCCATTTCTAGCATTGATATTAGCATTGGCATCGGCAATTTTAGGCGCACCGTATTTAGCTTCCATTTCATTCCAAGCAAATTCCAGTACCGCTTGTAAAATCACCTCGGCCAAAAAACTTAAGTAGTCGGAAATTTTCATTAGCGGTAAAACGCCACTAATCTGACATGCGGCGACGCGTAATCCATGCGCCAATTTGAAATGCCGCAAGACATCCATCGCAACTTCCAAATCATTATTTTCAATGCGTAATAATTGCTGGCGCAACTCATCAGCCAACTGCTCGCCGCTTGGCACCGTATATAAATTGCGGTGATCTAATAACTCATCCAATAGGGATGGATAGCTAGCAAGCTGCTCAGCGACCCACGGGCTGGTCTGGCATAGACTCACGAGTTGCTTAAGTGCTTTTGGATTTTCCAGTAGCAAAGCCAAATAAGCAGTTCGACGTAGTACCGAATCAAGAAAAGGAAATACCCGTTTTAAAGCTAGCGATGGCTGTTCGGCTTCAGCGCATAAACTCAGCAGCATCGGCATCAGTTTATCCAGACGATCACGGCCAAGATTTTCAATCACGAGTAAACGGCGACTGCCTTTAAATTCGTTGAGTAATCTTAATGATTCGGCATCAACGGCTTTTAATGACTCCTTATAAATAGCGTCAACTTCACCGTTATTAGTTTCACAGCTTTTATCATTGCTGATATTAAGATCGTCAGACAGCCACAGCCAACGCCAAAACTCTAATGACTCGGATTCTTCAGCACTCTCATCTGCCGCGTCTGCTTCATCACTGGTAACGATACCGGAAAATAAATATCTAACATTTTCTCTATGTTGATTTAGACTAAACAAATACTCGTCAACACTATTATTCTGTGGACTGTCTTCAAGACCAAAGCCCATCGCAAAAGCTAAACGCTGTTGAGCATCAGGATCCATTGGCAGCTTTTGAGTTTGCTCATCACGCCAGCCTTGCAAGGCATGTTCAGTGTCACGCAAAAAGCGATATGCCGCCGACAATTTATTAAGCTGCTCTGACGACAAGCAATTCGCCGCTTCGAGTATAGGTAACATCTTAAGCAAATTGGCTTGTTGGAAATCGACAATACGTCCACCATGAATTAATTGAAACGATTGGACAATAAACTCGACCTCCCTAATTCCGCCCGCGCCCAATTTAATATCTTGCGCCAGATTCTGCCGCTTAACCTGTTGCTCAATTAACTTTTTCATATCGCGCAGCGCATCAATCGCGCCAAAATCAAGATAGCGTCGATAAACAAAAGGCCTCAATGTACTGAGCAATTGCTGGCCGGACTCAATATCACCAGCGACAGCGCGAGCTTTAACCATCGCATAGCGTTCCCACTCGCGGCCATGCTGCTGATAATAGTTTTCTATCGCGGTAAAATTTAAAACCAACGGGCCGCTTTCGCCATTCGGTCGCAAACGCATATCGACCCGAAATACAAAACCGTCAACCGTTCTGCTATCGATAAATCGAATTAATTCTTTACCTAATCGGGTAAAGAATTCGTGATTGCTAATAGCATTTTTCTGATCACTGGTTTCGCCCGACTCGGCGTAGGCAAAAATTAAATCAATATCCGATGAAAGGTTTAACTCGTAAGCACCTAGCTTACCCATGCCTAGCACCACCAAGCGCTGCGGTGATTGGCTAGCATCTCCAAGCGGCTCGCCGTGCTTTTTCACCAACTGCTTATGCAAATAATTTAATGCAGCATCAACACAAGCGCTAGCCAGCAAAGATAAATCTAAAGTGGTTTCTTCCAAGCTGCCAAGTCGATTTAAATCACGCCAAATAATGCGCAACATTTCGCGCTGGCGAGTTCTTCGCAATACGCTTAAAACATCTTCATCGGCTAATGGATCTGCATCTGTATTTGCCTGCCTTAGCCTAGTCTCTAACGCTGCACTATAAACTACGCTTTGACTACGATCACTGTGGCTTGCACTATCGCTTGCAGTAGAACTTGCAATATCGAGATGGTAATTACGATCTAAATCACCACTATCAATTAGCTCTAGCAATACAGCGCTATTAGCGCAGCAACTGTCCAGCGCAAACTCACTGCATAACCAAAACTTTGCTAGCTGCTCAGCGGCAACTTTCTCGGCAGCTATATATTCAATCAATATTTTTGCAGGATGCTGTTCGTCCGGCACGCAATCTTCGGCAGCGTCGGAAAACCTTGTGCAAGCGTGATTAAGTTGGCTAGAAAAATGGGCGGGAACAAAAGCAGCAAGCTGACTTGCTAATTGATGACTAAGCGCTTGCGCAGTAGGTTCTGACATAATCGATAGGTAGTTGTGAATAGTAGCCGCAGTATACTGCGAACGATTTAGCGTTGGGATAGATAAATATTAATATTTAATTCTAGTCGGACCTAAGATACAAAATGTTATTTAGCATCAAGCTACATAGCAAAGCACAAAGACTAACAGCTTACTTTCTACTTAAAAACGGCGCTTCTATTAAATACCCACTAACGCTCTGCGGCCGGAGTAACTCTTAGCACTTCTTCTACCGTGGTCAAACCCGAAGCTAGCTTTTGCGCCCCTGATAAACGTAAGGATCGCATACCCTCGCGCATACCTTGCTGTCGTAGATCATCAATATCACAATCATCTTTAATTAAACGACTGATATCGCGACTAATGGGCAGAATCTCGTAAATACCCTGACGACCAAAGTACCCAGTATTGCGACACTCTAAACAGCCCTCAGCTTGAAAAGTTTTTTCTGGCTTGGCAACCTTCCATGGACTGGTTAAGTCATGCCAAACGTCCATTTCTATTGACGTCGGCGTTTTACAATGCGGACAAAGCGTTCTCACCAATCGCTGGGCCATAATGCCAATAACCGTGGCGCGAATTAAATACGCTGGCACACCCAACTCTAACATTCGGGATACAGCGCTTGGCGCGTCGTTAGTATGCACAGTTGAAATAACCAAGTGACCAGTTAGCGCGGCCTGCACTGCCATCTCTGCGGTCTCAGGGTCACGAATCTCACCAATCATAATAATATCAGGGTCTTGCCGCATCAATGCACGCACACCGCTGGCAAAAGACAAATCAATTTTATTATGTACCTGCATTTGATTAAACGCAGGCTCGACCATTTCTATTGGATCTTCGATAGTGCAAACATTGACATCGTCGGTCGCTAATTGTTTTAGTGTCGAATACAAAGTAGTGGTTTTACCCGAGCCAGTTGGGCCGGTTACCAATAAAATACCGTTAGGCCGTTTGGCCATATTTGACCAGCGCTTATAGTCATCGTTGATTAAACCTAAATCCTCAAAACTGCGCAGTAATACATCGGGATCAAAAATCCGCATCACCAGCTTTTCACCAAAAGCAGTTGGCATGGTAGACAAACGTAACTCAACCTCATTGCCTTCGGGGCTTTTAGTTTTTATACGTCCGTCTTGCGGTTTACGTTTTTCAGCCAAATCCATTCTGGCTAAAATTTTCAAACGACTGGTAACAGCATTAATAACCTGTGGCGGCAATTCATAAATATTACACAGCACACCATCAATTCTAAAACGAATATTGCCGTGCTCGCGCCGTGGTTCAATATGAATATCACTTGCGCGTTGATCAAAAGCGTATTGCAATAACCAATCGACAATATTAACGATATGCTGATCGTTGGCGTCAGGGTCTTTTAATTTACCCAGTTCTAACATTTGCTCGAAATTAGAAATCGCCGAGTTAGTGTTTTTACCGCCACCCACTGCACCGGAGACCGAAGTCACCAAGGTATAAAACTCCACGCTATAACGATTGATATCAGCGGGGTTTGCTAACACGCGAACAATACGTTTTTGTAGAGCGTGCGAAAGATTTTCTTCCCAACTGCTCACATGGGGTTGGGCGCTGGCAATATGCACTTCGTCGGCTTCAACCTTAACCGCCATAATTTGATGGCGCTTGGCAAAAGCAAAAGACATCACATCGGTAACTGCGCGGGTATCGATTTTCATTGGATCGATATGCACAACTTCCTGATCCGCTTTAGCCGCTAACCAAGTGAGTAAAATATGTAAGCTTAATTTATGGCCGGGATGACGCTGATTTTCGAGCTGCTGATCGGCAATATAATTTAATGGATGTTGCTCAACTTCGTGTTTGTTGCGGCTCTGGGAAGTCAGACGGTGAATATCATCTTGGGAAACCAAACCATCGCTCAGGAGATCATCAAGTAGTGAGCGCAACGTTAGTATGCGATCATTTTTAGCGTTGCCGTTTTGCGAGGCGTCTATGCCCGAACGACTTGCCTGCGTCTGTGTTTTTGCGGTGTTATTCAAACCGTTAATCCCGATAGTTTGTTACGCAGCTTAGCGAGCTGCTGCCAGTGCGTTTGAGTAGCTGAAAACGGATAGCAATTATCTGCCCATTAATCGCTTAAGTGTAGTTGTTTTGTCGCGTTTCTGTTCCGCACTGATCGACATTTAATCGAAAAAATCGATTAGAAAATGTGCAAATTCGCTCAAGTCTTATGCCAACTCCTGTAGTGGCATAAAGCTTTTCCCTTGCCGAGGTTCTTGATAGGCTGCTAAATAAGCTAGGCGCTCAATTTTTCGCGCCCGTTTATAGCCGTCAACCAACCCAAGCAGCTTGTTATTTGATTGTTTAACTAGCCTAAACCAGCTTAGCCACGTAGCTAAATTCATTAGTAAAACTATTTAGCAAAACATGATTGCTAGCTGGCCAACGAGTAAACTCACTGCATGTCAAAACTTATCACCACGCTTAAAGAGCTAATTGCACTGCCATCGATTAGCAGCGCCGATCCCAAATTGGACACATCTAATCAAGCGGTTATCGATCTATTGGCCGAGCGGCTGGCAGATCTTGGCTTTAGCATCGAAATCCAGCCCGTCAGTGAAAATAAGTCCAATCTGATTGCGACGTTAGGCAGTGGCCCCGGCGGTTTAGTGCTCGCAGGCCATACGGATACCGTGCCTTACGACGAAGGCAAATGGCAGTCAGATCCGTTTATCGTCGATGATAGAGACAATCGTTTTTATGGTTTAGGCACCACCGATATGAAAGGTTTTTTTGCCGTCGCACTAGAGGCGATAAGCCAAATCTGCGCCAATCTACCCGCAGATGGAAAACTGCAACAGCCGCTAATTTTGCTAGCAACTGCTGATGAAGAAACCAGTATGGCGGGTGCCAGAGCGCTAGCTGCCGCGGGCAAACCCAAAGCGCGCTACGCTGTGATTGGCGAGCCAACCGGGCTTAAACCGGTGCGCATGCATAAAGGCGTGATGATGGAATCCATCAAACTTGAGGGGCGATCCGGTCATTCCTCCAATCCAGATCTGGGTATTAGCGCGCTCGATGCTATGCACAAAGTCATTGGCGAGCTGATGTCACTGCGCGAAAGCTGGGGCAAAAAATATCAAAACCCGGCCTTTGAAGTTATTTTACCGACCTTAAATTTGGCCAGTATTCATGGTGGTGATGCACCCAATCGCATCTGTCGCCACTGCGAGTTACGCTTTGATGTGCGACTACTACCCGGTATGCGCAACGATGAAGTTAGACAAAGCATTAAAACAAGAGTCGATTCAGCCTTGGCAGGCAGCCAAATAAACGCCCAGTTTGATTCGCTATTTGAAGGCGTCAGTGCGTTTTTAGAGCCAGAAACCAGTGAGCTGGTGAAGTTTGCCGAAAAACTTACCGGCCACAGCGCGATCAGTGCGGGCTTTGCCACCGAAGCGCCCTTCATGCAAGAACTCGGAATGCAAACCATTGTTATGGGCCCGGGCAGTATTGATTGCGCACATCAAGCCAATGAATATCTCGCTCAGGATCAAATTAACCCGGCGGTTGATCTGTTAAAAAGTCTTATTCAGCAATACTGCGTATAACCGCGACGAACTGGTAAGCTTAGATTTCAGACTATATCCGTACTAGGCTTAAAGCAGATCTGAGTAATTCGCTGGCGTTGAACGGGATCAATTGTTTAACGGCATCAGTATCAATACTAATAGAGCAAAGAATATAACAAGCATGAGCAGCACCGAACCAACAGACTACGGCCAGCTAATCCGCTGGTTTCGTCAAGCGACACCGTATATCAACAACCATCGTGGCAAAACCTTTGTCATCATGCTGTCGGGTGCTGCGGTTGCGCATAATAATATCCGCAATATTGTGCATGATATTGCGCTGCTTAATAGCCTCGGCACACGCATCGTATTGGTTCATGGCGTGCGTGCGCAACTCAATACCAAGTTAGAGCAACTCAATATTCCAAGCGCGTTTATTCAAGGTATGCGCGTCAGCGACAAAGCCATCATGGATGCAGCGATTGAAGCTTCCAGCTTGGTTCGATCACAATTAGAAACCCGACTATCGATGGGACTACCCAACTCGCCCATGCACGGTGCCAGAGTAAGAGTTGCCTCAGCGAATGTCATCACGGCCAAACCGGCAGGTATTATTGACGGTGTTGATTTGCAACATACTGGATTGGTTAGAAAAATTGATACCCAAGCGATTAACACCTTATTGGATATGGGTAATGTGGTTTTGTTATCACCGCTAGGTTACTCGCCCACGGGTGAATCCTTTAGTTTGGCCTATGAACAAGTAGCCGGTGAAATTGCCAGCGCACTAAAAGCCGATAAATTAATTGCCTTTACTGACTCCGACGGTATTTACGATAAGGAAGGGAATTTACTTAGAGAGCTTAATCCCATTAGCGCGGCAAGCTATATGACTCAAGCCGGTGAACAACAAGATAGCGGCGAAACGGACGAGTCCACGCGTTGTATCAAAACCGCGATTGCTAGTGTGGAAGCTGGCGTACCGCGTGCGCACTTAATGAATTACGCCAATGATGGCGCGCTACTGCAAGAGCTATTTACTGTTGATGGTGCTGGGACACTAATACTCAGCGCTAACTTTGAAGTCACTCGACAAGCTACGGCTGATGATATTCCAGCGATCGTAGATATTATCTCGCCGCTTGAAGAGCAAGGTGTATTGGTTAGGCGTGATCGCGACAAGTTAGAAGATGAAATTGATTATTTTACGGTAGTCGAACGTGAAGGATTAATTATTGCCTTAGCGGCACTTTACCCTTATCCCGAGATTGGTATTGGTGAAGTTGCTTGTATTGTTACCCATCCGGATTATCGTAATGGTGCGAGGGGGGCGAGCTTGCTGGGTGAGCTGGAGACTATTGCCAAAGAGGCTGGGTTGGGGAGTGTGTTTGTGTTGACTACGCAGACTGCGCATTGGTTTATTGAGAATGGGTTTGTAGTGGGGAGTTTGGAGGATTTGCCTGAGGCGAGGCAGTCGCTTTATAACTATCAGAGGAATTCTCAGGTATTAGTGAAGGAAATTTGAGAGTTTGGTTTTTGAGCCTAAAAAAACATTTGCTTCACTGCAACTCTGGTCTCTTCCCAGTAAACTGCCCAAAATGCTTCTGAATCCCAGAAAGATCCGCCTCCACATCTCCAGTCGTCCGCAACAGCGGCCCAAAATGCACCGTCTTACTAGGAAAATCCCACGCCACCAAAAACACCGGCACATCGGCCTTATGGGCAATATTCAAAAACCCAGTCCTCCATTTATCAACCTTACTCCGCGTACCTTCAGGCGCCAACACAAACCAAAGTTTCTCGCTTCGCTCAAAATGCTCCACCACCGAACCGACCGATCCACGGGCGCCACTGCGATCAACCGGAATAAACCCCAGCCAGCGCCAAAGCTTATCAATCGGCCAAATAAACGCTTCCTTTTTCATCATAATGGAAGCCTTAACCCCTAAGGACAAAATTATCGGCACCGCAATCACAAAATCCCAATTGGATGTATGCGGCGCAGCCGCTACCATCATTTTTTTTTCGTTCGGCAAACTACCCTCATAACGCCAGCCCGACAGCCGCATAAAAAACCGACCAATCGCTCTAGCGATACGGCTATTCATGGCAGGCATTTCACTGGGAATTAACTGCGGATCATTTAACGACTTGGGTTCATTCATAGGCGGCTATTGTACAAATCTAAATACAGCAATGCAGTAAAAAACGACCAACGCGATTTAAACAAAAATCTCGTCGTTGATGATTTCGCTGAGCGGTCGCGCAAGATGAATATACCGATTGAGTAACCTATAGGTTTCTCGATCAAACCAGCTTTGCGTTTTATTATTTTTAATCGCACTCATTAACGGCTCAATATCTGACTCGGTTTCGACACTACCAAAATACGCCCACTGATCAATAACATGAATCGCCCTAGTCAAGCCCAAATCATCTTGATGATCTTCATAGGATTCACTGATAAAAGCCGGACCGTCAAACGGCCATTGCAATATTTTTTCTGCCTCAAAAGCATTTAGCAAGCGCAAGTTGTGCTGAGCCACACTTTCTTTTTCAACACATACACCAGCACAGCGTTTTAATTGATAATTAAAACAACTACCTTTAGATTTCTCAATACCCAATGCTTTTTTGCATAGTTTGTTATCTGCAATAATAGTGTCTAACCATTTATTGGCTTTGCTACGACCAGTAAACAAACCATAAAGTTGCTGCGAGAATGTCGCATACTCAGATGAACCACCAAACGGCCTATCACTTAACATCGGCAATAACACCCCGTCGGTATTTTTTTGCAATTCAAAAGACCACATACTTAGGTAACGCCGTTGACGACGATTATAAATCGGGCTTTTGATTTTGATCTCTTGATTTTCTAATAATAAAGCGCCTAATTCACCCGCCGTCACAGTCCAGTCCAGATCTCTTATTTCCTGCGATAAACGCATCTCTTTGCTGTTAGTTAAATCGGCATTAAAGTGTGATTTAACTCGCTCGGATAAATTAACGCTTTTACCAATATATAACAGGCTGTTGTTCTCCCCGTAAAAACGATAAACACCCGGCACAGTTGGAATGGCGTCAATAACATTCATGGCTATATGAATTGGCTGAGAAGGTCGTTTAAACTGCGACTGCGCTGCCGCGTTAACCGCATCAATACCTTGATCGGCAATCGCGTATTCGACAAAGGTACACATCGCCTCAACATCAGCCATCGCCCTATGACTGGTTTCACGATGATAATTGATCCGCTGACAAATAGAGTCCAGGCTATGACTTTTAAACTGGGGATATAAAGCACGTGATAATTTAACCGTACAGACCACCTTGGGCCTAAAATGAATATCCTGATGCGCAAAAGCCGCTTTTAAAAAGCCATAATCAAAGCGCGCGTTATGGGCAATAAATATTGCATCGTTAAGTAGTTCGTATAATTCAGGCGCAAGATCATCAAAGTAAGCTTGATCACTTACCATCGCATTGCTAATACCGGTTAACTGCTGAATAAAACCGGAAATCGACTTGCCCGGATTAACCAGTCGCTGCCAATTCATTACATCACCATCAGGATGATATAAGCGCAAACCAACTTCAGTTATCGCCTCAACCCGCGGACTGGTTCCCGTGGTTTCAAGATCGACAAATGCGCATACTTGATTTAACAACATAGTGAAAAACTTTTATTAAAATGAGTTTTTTTAAATCGTAATCTTTTATAACACTGTCTAACAATGACATTGACCATGCCAAGCTTGTGGCTAAGCGTATTCCACTAATAACGCACTATCGATTCTTTGCATATATTCGGCTTCTTGCTCCAAATCGGCATTGAGTAGATGATTAAGCTCAAGCTCACTCGAATCAATTGTTAAGGTTAGGTTTGAGCCGCTGGCTTTTAGCGCTAGCTGCTTAAGTGGTAGTGGCAATCTTAAATTATTTAAAAGCACCGCTAATCGCAGCAAGCGAGTTAAACGCACTAATTGCTTGATGCCTACACCACGCATTAACGGTAAATTTTCTAATTTTAAACGCTTGCGATGATTACCTACTAACACAGCTAATATCAGTTGCTGCTCCTGATTGTAGCCGGGCAAGTCGCTGTGATCTAACACATAGGCTGAGTGCCGATGCACATTACTCGAACTTATCTGTAAACCAACCTCATGTAGCTGTGCGGCCTCGTGCAATAACTCTTTTAATATCGGCGATTTCAAATCCCAATCACTGGCTACTTGCGAGTAAAAATAATCGCAAGTCTCGGCAACTTGCTCGGCATAAGGTATATCAAGTAAGTAACGGGCCTGCAAGCTTTGGCGGGTGCGCTGACGAATATCGTCATGGCGCATTTGTTGATCCATTTCATAAAGTATGCCTTCCCTTAATGCGGCATCACAGTAATGTAGCGATTTTATTTTTAAGCTATCCATAACCGCAAGCAAAATTGCCAGACCACTTGGCACTAAATGCTGTCGCGATTCACTAACCCCTAGCGTTTGCAATTCATCAAGATGCTCAATACTTAAAATCCAGTCGCGCAAGGTCGCTAAGTCATCACGATGCAAATGGCCTTCAGCTCGATCGTTATCGCACAGTTCAAAAACCGCCTTGGCTAATACTTTTGCTGTACCCGAGGTTGCAAATACCTGATCCCACTCGCCACGACCCAAGCTATTTGCGCAGTGTTCCATCTGCTGCATTGCGGCGGTATAGGCTTTACCAAAGGTTTTTTTATTTACAATTTTTGGAAAGTATCGACGCGAGTAACTGACACATCCCATACGCCGACTCTCGCGCACATGCGGATCAAAACCCTGCCCCAAAGCTAACTCGGTACTGCCACCACCAATATCGATAACCAACGCGCTACCGCTTAAGGTTTCGGTATGCGCAACACCTTGAAAAATTAGTCGCGCTTCTTCGCGGCCGGAAATCACCTCAATCGGGAAGCCCACCGCTTGCTCGGCCAATGATAAAAAATAATCGCGATTTTGCGCAGCTCTAACAGTGTAGGTAGCTACAATACGGACTTGATCGGGCGAGCAATCTTTTAACAATTGCCCCATTTGCTCAAGGCATTGAACGCCACGCTCCATCGCCTTATTACTCAGGCTCAAGTTATCATCCAAACCGGCGGCTAATTGCACTTGCTCTTTACGGCTTTGCACCGATTGCAAAGCCCCCATAACCGTGCGCGCAACAATTAAGTGGAAACTATTAGAACCAATATCGATGGCACCTAACAGCTGCGACTCTGGTAGCGAAGGTGTATCCGGTGTGGAGGTTTTACTGTCGCCTTTAGAAACGACAGAACTTTTGATGTCGTTATTATTTTTAGCTTTTTTAGCGGCGCTCTTTATACTTCTTGTCATGCATAAACCATATACGAAATTGATTACTCATCAACATTTTTTTATTTCTTACTTTCCAGTTTTTTTATCATATCGTAAATAGCAAACTGAGAGCGAATTTTACGCTTATTACCGCGTGGTTTGTAAATATTCGACTGTTCGGCATCAATTATTCGGGCTTTGGTGGTATCCGACCACTGCAATTCAAGAATATCAATAATTTTCTGCTTAAGCTTGGGGTCGTAAACAGGACAGCCCACCTCAACCCGCTGATCGATATTACGGGTCATCCAATCCGCCGAAGACAGAATCACATTTGGGTCGCCGCCATTATGATAAATGGCAACGCGCGGATGTTCAAGAAAGCGATCGACAATAGAAATAACCTGAATATTTTTGCTAAAGCCTTCAACGCCCGGAACTAAAGAACAAATACCGCGAACGATCATGCGGATTTTGACACCAGCATTACTGGCCGCATATAAGCGATTAATAATTCCAACATCGTCAATATTATTGAGTTTTAAAAATATAAATGCTTTTTTACCTGCATTGGCAGCAGTAATTTCTCTATCAATCGCCATATAAATTCGCGACCGACTCTCAATCGGAGAAACCCATAAGTGATTAAAGGTAAAGCGCTTGTAACTGTGAGTAATAAACTCAAAGACATTACTCACTTCCGAGGCAATTTCGGCATGACTGGTAAACAGCGAAAAGTCAGTATAGGTTTTGGCCGTTTTCTCATGGAAGTTGCCAGTACCAATATGCGCATACCGGACTAGCTGATCATCTTCGGAACGAGTCACTAATACTAATTTGCAATGGCTCTTTAAAGTTGGCACACCAAATTCAACTTTAATGCCCGCCTCGGTCAATACCTTTGCCCACTCGATATTGGCTTCTTCGTCAAAGCGCGCAGTAAGCTCCAGCACCACCGTTACTTTTTTACCGTTTTCTACCGCATCGATTAGGGATTTAACGATGCGACTGCGCTTAGCCAAACGGTACGCACTAATTTTTATATCTCGCACCGCAGGATCAAATGCGGCCTGACGTAAAAACTCGGTGACGTAGCGAAACTTATGATAGGGATAATAAAGTAAAATATCCTTGGCTTTAATCGCTTCAAACACATTGGGATGCCGTTCAAAATCCCGGCTATTGAGCGCCGGTAACTTAGAGTTCTCAAGATACACACGACCAACATTGGGAAAACCAATAAAATCGCGAAAGTTATGGTAGCGGCCACCGGGGATCACCGAATCATAACTAGACATGCCCAGCTTCTTTTTTAACAGCTTAATCATTTCCTGCGGCATTTCTCTATCATGCACAAAACGCACAGGAGCCGCAGTAAGCCTGCGCTTAACACCGGCAGACATCTGCTCAAGTAGCGATTGATCAATATCGTCCAACACACCAAAGTCGGCATCACGTGTCATCTTCATGGAATAAGATAAGCAAGTGTCATACTCAAAAAAGGGTCTGAAAATATCGTCGGCGCAGTAGCGAATAATATTGTCTAATAAAATAATATTTTTACGCTTATTGGATTTTTGTTTAGGTAAGCGGATAAAGCGCGGCGCATCATTGGTAGGCACTTCAACAACAGCGTAACGCACATTGTCTTTACTGCGCATCTCGACAACCAAATAGGTTAAGTCGTCTTTAAGCACATTGCTGAGTGAGGTATCATCTTCAACAATAATAGGAGCGATATACCGCAGTAACTTCTCACGAAAATATTTATGTAACCAAACACTTTGCTCATCGCTAATTTGGGTTTCATTAACAATAAAAATATGCCGCTTGGCTAAACCTTTTAGAACATCGGTATAGATAATATCAAACTGCTCTTGCAGCTTAAGCACTTTTTCCTGAATCATGTTGAGTAATCGTTTACTTCCCGTGGCATCACCACCGGCGCGATCAATCAACAAACGTCGCCGAACATCAGCAACACGCACCCGGAAAAACTCATCCTGGTTGTTAGAAAAAATGCCGAGAAAGCGAACCCGTTCAATAATGGGCACCGAGTGATCTACCGCTTCCTGCAACACCCGCTCGTTAAAGGATAACCAACTTAGCTCTTTTTCAATATAGGGAATTTCTTTATCCATATGGCTCTTTTTACCGACAATAGTTTTATCACCAGCAAGTAGTAATAGCTGGCTAGATTAACTCGCTGCTAAGGGTTTACAACACGCTCTGGGAAGCCGGTAATTAAACCATTTTTTGCCTATGCTTAGCTATCTTGGTCCGCTAATGATTTGTTACTTAATTATTGGCTGCAAGCCTGCCAAGGCGTTGATATATATCAACGCCGGTGATTTCTCCATAGCCAAGCTTTTGTTCTGTGTCATAAATATGCAATAAAAAGTTCATATTTCCACAACAGGCCGCAGCTAATCTTGACAATATGCAGATACTTAATCGTTTGGTAGACTATGACCAACGCATTTTCTTATGGTGCGCCGCATTCAGTCACACCAAAAACCTACATACAGCCGCGCGTATTATCTCTCGCACCGGGGATGGTTATTTACAAGTATTTTTACCGCTGCTAATTTGGGCCTATATCGGCGCGTCGGCTTTTACATTTGTGAATGTCCTCGTACTCGCTTTTACCATCGAACGCAGCCTGTACTGGGTGCTTAAAAATAGTCTTAAACGACGACGTCCTCCAGCTGCGATTCCGCGTTTTAAAGCTCTGATTACTGTTTCAGACGAATTTAGCTTTCCGTCCGGACATACCTCCGGCGCATTTTTGCTAGCGATTTTAGTTTCAAGCTATATTCCCATACTGGCAATACCCTTATTTATCTGGGTGGCCTGTGTTGGTTTATCGCGCGTTATGTTAGGCGTGCATTTTCCTGCCGATATTATTGCTGGCATGGTACTTGGCGGTAGCATTGCCTTGCTCTTTCTATAAATACCACCTATCTAGACCTTACTTTATCTAATTCAGCTTACTGTTATTGTTTTTAAAATCTATGAGAATACTTTACGGCATTCAAGGCACGGGCAACGGTCATATTAGCCGAGCCCGTATGCTCGCCCGTCATTTTAGCAACAGCAATATTGAGGTCACTTATCTTCTTTCCGGACGCAGCCGCGACAAGTTTTTTGATATGGACGCTTTTGGTGATTTTATTTGCTTACGCGGCCTAACCTTTTATAGCGAAAATGGTCGAGTGAACTATCCCAAGACGGCAATAAAAAATAATATCTTTCGCTTTGCCGCCGACATGCTCGCATTGGATGTAAGTGCTTACGATTTAATTATTAGCGACTTTGAGCCTATTAGCGCCTGGGCCGGAAAACTGCGCGGCGTTAAAGTGATTGGCCTTGGTCATCAATATGCCTTTGGACATAATATCCCGCGCGCAGGAGCCAACTTAATCGCCAGCAATGTTATGCGCTTTTTTGCACCGGCAAGTTTTCCTTTGGGTTTGCATTGGCATCACTTTGGCAATCCCATCCTGCCGCCTATTATTGATACCGATATTAAACGTGTCGGTTCTACGGCTAAAGATGCCGCTATAGCTACAAACAAAAAATCCATTGTTATCTATCTGCCGTTTGAAAATCAACAAAGCGTACAGGCACTGGTAAGCCCTTTAAAAGATTTTCAATTTACTATCTATTCACCGGAATTAAAAGATGAAGATCACGGACATATTGCTTTGCGCAAAACTAGTCTTCACGGATTTAAACGCGATCTAGAATCATCGCAAGGCGTTATTTGCAATTCGGGCTTTGAATTAATTAGCGAATGCCTATATTTGGGCCTGCCAGTCTTAAGCAAACCTCAAGGCGGACAAATGGAACAGCTAAGCAACGCCGAAGCGTTAAAAACGTTGGCTTATGCTACAACTACTAATCAGTTGGATACCTTAAATATTCAGCAATGGTTAAACAACTTATCCACACCAATAATATTAAGATTTCCGGACGTTGCCAAACGAGTAGTGGAATGGTTATCGACTGGCCAGCAAGAAACCGCTAGCGAGCTAAGCCAAACTTTATGGGCGCAAGTAGAGAAAACTAAAGAAAAGTAGAAAACTATCGTCCCCACATACTCGGGGACGATAGCGTAAAGCCTTTGCACTAGAACTTTATTAAGCCTGAGTAGCCTGCAAAGCCTGTTCAATATCAGTAATAATATCATCGATATGTTCAATACCTATCGACAGCCTTACCAAGTCAGTACTAACACCTGCCTTGGCCATTTCTTCTTCATTTAATTGTCGGTGCGTTGTACTAGCCGGATGGCAGGCAAGACTTTTTGCATCACCAATATTGACCAAGCGCTTAATCATTTGCAGTGCATCAATAAATTTAGCACCCGACTCAGCACCCCCTTCAATACCAAAACTTAAAATCGCTGATGGCTTACCGTTAACCACACGCTGCGCCAGCTTATGAAATTTATCCGTAGGCAAACCGGCATAGTTAACCCAGCTAATCAGTTTATGCGCCTGTAAATACTCCGCAGCCGCCTGCGCATTTTCTACATGGCGATCCATTCTTAAGGCCAAAGTTTCTAATCCCTGCATCGCCAAAAACGCATTAAAAGGCGATATTGCCGCGCCCATATTTCGCAGTGGCACTACACGAGCGCGACCAATAAATGCCGCCGGTCCCATTGCCTCGGTATAAACCACACCATGGTAAGACGGATCGGGTTGATTAAAGCGCGGGAAGCGCGGATTATCTTTCCAAGGGAATTTCCCGGAGTCAATAATAATGCCTCCGATAGTAGTACCGTGACCACCAATATATTTTGTTAGCGAATGCACAACAATATCAGCGCCCAACTCAATAGGCCGACATAGATACGGCGTCGCCACTGTGTTATCAACAATCACCGGCACGCCATGTTTATGCGCCATATCTGATAAGGCCTGAATATCAACAATATTGCCTGCGGGATTACCAATGCTTTCACAAAAGATGGCCTTGGTATTGCCATCAATCAAACTTTCCAGCTCAGCGATATCACTGCCCGAGCCCATACGCGCCTCGATACCAAGCTGCGGAAAAGTATGCGCAAATAAATTATAAGTGCCGCCATAGAGCTGGCTGACGCTAACAATATTGTCGCCCGCCGCCGCAACGGTTTGAATACTGGCAGTAATCGCCGCCATACCCGAGGCAAAACATAAACCGCCAATACCGCCCTCCATATCAGCCAGGCGCTGCTCGAGCACGTCGGTAGTCGGATTCATAATACGGGTATAGATATTACCCGGCTCTTTTAGATCAAATAGATCTGCACCGTGCTGGGTGTCGCGAAAGCTATAAGAGGTGGTTTGATAGATTGGCACCGCCACCGCACGCGTTGTAGGATCGTCGTTAAAGCCGGAGTGAATCGCTTTGGTTTCAAGTTTCATATTGAGCTCCCTGTTAGCTAATAATGGGGCTAATTAAATGGCTATCCGCAAACAAACACAAGCACATTCGTGTAATCAAGGATTAAATTGAGGCAAAGCGGGAAAGTTTTTTAGCTGAGGCTAGAACAGAGATAAGAATAAAGGCATGAATCTAGACGCGATTTGTCTAATATGTAAATTAGCTCCGCCCATATTGATAGCAAAAACAATACGGGCAGTACTCAGCTAGATATTAAGCTAGAAAGGTATTGGGGTTAAGCACTATTAAAACTGAAACTTGACACCAAAGTAAGCGTCGTCATAAACGTCGATATCGATTCTGCCGGTATCGGCTTCTAAACGGCGATAACCGACAAAAAGTGAGCCGTTTTCTAATAATTGATAGGCCAGTCGGGCATCGACTTCAAATGAGTTATCAAAGTCGCCACCGGTAATAATATCCGGCGAGTAGTAAACACTGGCACCAGCAAAAAGTTTAGGTAGCAGCTCTATAGCCGCGCCCACACCCAGAGCCACACCAAAACCACTATCATTTTCGGTATCTAACCAAAAACCTTTGGCGCCCAACTCAACTTCAAATTCGCCCACTTTATCTTGGGTAAAAAATTTGTAGCTAAGTTGATTAGAGCCTAAATCCTCAAAGTCCGAATGCATAAAAGCTAACTGCCCGGCAAAGTTTTTTTCATACTCACTGGTAAAGCGTAAATCGATCAATTCTTCATTAATCGATAACTCTAACTCATTGGCAAATGTCGAAACACTCGTCAACATACCCGCCGTTACCGTCACTGCCAATGCCGCACAGCAGCTACCAATGCTTAATTGATTTGTTTTCATCACGATGATTTCCTATTTTTAAAATTGGCAATAAAATTTGATTTAGCGTGAATTCGACGCCACTAAAGAACATCTATCCTAACAAAACTTACTGGTCGGAAAATAACAACTATTAGCAGTTCTTAACTAACTTTGTTGGCTTTTCAACTCGCTGTGGGTTTTATCCAACAGATTTTGACTTGTTTTTACTTTATTTAATATTTGTCTTAAGGACATTAAGTCCATCGCTTTATGCCGATTTTCGCTGGCGATTTGCGCAAGATATTTACCGTGTTCGAAAAATATTTTGTAAGCATCAAATACCGAATATTTGGGATCAAACATATGAGTAGGCAGTGATGAAATCCCATTCACTTCAATCACTACAAACTCGCCGCGCTGCAAAGCCGCTTTGTCTTGGCACTTAACATCCAAGCGGCCAAAATTCACATCGGGCTGATTATTAAAAATACTAAAAACAGCTTCCTCTATCTCAGCCGTTAACCAATTGCTATCGTCAGTAAATTTACAACCCAAGGTATGAGAGCCTATAAAGGATAAACAAATCTCTTCGCCATTGGCGGGAACACGATCAGTATCAAAATAGCGTAAGAAAGCACTCCAATGATGGGTATAACGATAATGATTTTTCGCTAACGTTAACAAGCTATCAATGCCGTTACCCACTACGGTGGGAAAATGTTTTTGATTGATGCCAGTAATTTTTGCCTTACCATTTTGGCGCACATAAAATATACCCGCTTCAAACTGATACGGGGTAAATTTTTGCAGCAGAAATACGCCGGATAATTTATCGATACAAGCATTTAATTCATCAGCAGCATCTATCTTAATAATGCCTTTACCCACCATACCAATATCCGGCTTAAGAATAACCGGGTAACCGTGTTCCGCTGCAAAATGCTCAATCGCTTGGCGTTTATCATTAACACTAAGATCTTCAGCCAAACAACTGGTGGGCAAAAACAATTGCTGATCAAACTGCAATTGGGTATGGAATTTTGAACCGATGCCAATTTCACCGTGATCCAAGGCCGAATTCGCTTTGGCTAAATCGCTAATACGCAGGCGGTTAATCAAGCACTGGCCGACCAGATAAAAATAAAACGGCAGTTCAAAAATGCGTGGATGCCAAAATTCATATGGCTTAAGCCAGGTTTTTTTCAAAAGATTACTCTGTTTTTTTATGTTCAATATTGTGATTGCTATGCGTCATTAGGCTTGTCGTATGCCAACCACCAGCGCCAGCGGAATTAGACTATAAATAGCTGGCCGGTTCCATGCTCATATACAGGCCAAAGACACAAATTCTGCCGCCTGCGAGCAATATACCGACACTATTGGGGAGCGAATCAATTATGTTAACAATAGGGCAAGAAATGGTAGCATTAGGACCTTTAAATCCAGCCGACGCGACAAAACCAATAATTATCGCCTGCTGAACAGCTCCGGCTCCCAATTAGCACAAATGCGAGTAAAAATATGTCTTTTGACCAACAAGTCGAAGCAGTAGTCAGACCGTTAGCCAGCGGATTGTCGGATATTATATTTTATAAGTGGCATCTATTTGGTCAGGATATTCCACTGATCGTATTATGGCTGGCCGTCGCAGCAGTATTTTTCACCTGCTATATGGGCATGGTCAATATACGAGGCTTTTCCCAAGCGCTAAAAATATTGTCTGGCGAGCGCAGTAAAGCGGCAAGCTCTGGCGAGATCTCGCACTTTCAAGCACTATCAACCGCCGTCTCAGGCACGGTGGGTGTGGGTAATATCGGCGGTGTCGCGGTGGCAATAACAATTGGCGGCCCCGGTGCAGCCTTTTGGTTAATTGCCGCTGGCTTTCTGGCAATGTCGACCAAATTTGTGGAATGTACCTTAGGTGTTAAATATCGCCGCATTAATGCCGATGGCTCGGTATCAGGAGGCCCCATGTATTATCTGGAGCGCTTTCTGGCCGATCGCAACTGGCCCATTGCCGGCAAAATGTTAGGCAGCTTTTATGCGCTAGCGCTGGTTATCGGCTGCTTTGGTATCGGCAATATGTTTCAGTCCAACCAAGCCTATGTGCAGATCGTCAATATCACTGGCGGCGAGCAAAGCTTTTTTGCCGATAAAGGCTGGCTGTTTGGTTTGATCATCGCAGCTGTGGTGGCAGTGGTTATTATTGGCGGTATTCGTTCTATCGCACAGGTTGCTGCAAAAATTGTCCCTACCATGGCCGTGTTATATCTTGTCTCAGCACTGGTTATTATTGCGATGAGCGTCGAGCATTTGCCCGGCGCCATTCGATTAATTGTTAGTAGCGCATTTACCACTGAAAGCGTTACCGGCGGCATGATTGGCGCCATGATAGTCGGCTTTCAACGCGCACTATTTTCTAACGAAGCCGGTATAGGCTCGGCAGCGATTGCCCACTCGGCAGTTAAAACCGATGAGCCAATATCAGAAGGCTTAGTGTCACTGTTAGAACCGTTTATCGATACTATTGTTATCTGCACAATAACGTCCTTAGTTATTGTCACCACCGCCTACCCTAACGGCTTAATGGATAGCAGCTTGGGGCTAGAAGGTATTGCATTAACATCGGCAGCCTTTGCCCACCATATTAGCTGGGCGCCAATTCCACTCGGCATTGCGGCATTGTTGTTTGCCTTTTCTACCACTATCGCCTGGTCATACTATGGATTAAAAGGCTGGACGTATTTATTTGGCGAAGGCGCTATTACGCAATTGATATTTAAAGGCGTGTTTTGTTTGTTTGTCGCGCTAGGCTGCATGATACAACTCAGCGCGGTACTGGATTTCTCGGATGCCATGGTATTTTTAATTGCCGTACCGAACATTATTGGCTTGTACCTCTACGCGCCGGAAATCAAACGTGATTTAAATAACTATTTACAAAAATATTCCTAGGGTTTTTAAACAAAGCACCTTATAAAGCCGCCATATAAAAACGACTATATGAACTTGACAACATGAACCTAAGAACATGAAAGCCACGACACTATCACCTATTGATAACAGCATTGTTTTTGAGCAAGCCTTTGCCGACCAGCAGCTTATCGACAGCAGCATAAAAAGTTCACGTGCCGCGCAGGCAGAATGGGCCGCCTTGTCTGTTCAACAACGCGCGGCAATTTGTCGTTCGGCAGTTAATTATTTTACCGAAAACAAAACTGCCATTGGTGAAGATATTACCCGACAAATGGGTAGGCCTATTCGCTATAGCGCTAATGAAGTTAACGGTGTACAAGAGCGTGCGCTACATATGATTGATATCGCACCACAAGCATTAGCCGATATTAATATTGAAGATAGTGAACGTTGCAAAAGACTGATTCGCAAAACGCCGCTAGGCGTGGTATTTGTTGTAGCACCATGGAACTACCCTTTACTCACAACGGTTAACTCGGTATTCCCCGCACTGATGGCGGGTAATAGCGTTATTATCAAGCCCTCCGTACAGACTCCACTGGTCGGTGAACACTTTACCCGCAGTTTTGAACAAGCGGGCGCGCCCGCGGGTTTAGTCCAAGCCTTATGCCTTAATCACGGTAGCACCTCGGAGCTATTAGCTAGCGGTGATATCGACTACTGTTGCTTTACCGGCTCAGTTAATGCCGGACAAAAAATTGAAGCCGCTATTGCTGGGACGTTTAAAGGTTTAACTTTAGAGTTGGGAGGCAAAGACCCGGCCTATGTTTGCGAAGACGCGCCGCTAGAAAAAACCGTTAGTGAATTGGTTGACGGCGCATTTTTTAATTCCGGACAATCATGCTGCGGTATTGAACGAATCTATGTTGCCAAAAGCCGCTATCAGGATTTTGTTGAAGCCTATATTAATGAAGTAAAACAATACCACCTAGGTAATCCCTTAGATCATGCAACAACATTAGGGCCGCTAGTTCGCGCCGATGCTGCAGATTGGGTACGCAAGCAAAATCAACAAGCTATCGCTGCCGGCGCCACCGGCTGTATCGATAGCAAAGCGTTTACTATGGACGATGGCAGCTCAGCCTATTTGGCTCCGCAAGTATTGATTAACGTTGACCACAGCATGAGTGTTATGTCTGAAGAAAGCTTTGGCCCAACGGTTGGTATTATGCCGGTTAGCGATGATGCCGAAGCTGTTGCGCTAATGAATGATAGCGACTTTGGATTAACCGCTTCAATCTGGGGCCAAGATCTTGGTCGCATTGAACAACTGGGAAATCAAATACAAGCTGGCACGATATTTATGAACCGCTGTGATTATCTTGATCCGGCACTAGTTTGGACTGGCGTTAAAAATACTGGCCGTGGCGCAAGCCTATCGCAGCTAGGTTATAACGCTTTTGTACAGCCAAAATCCTTTTTACTGCAAAACTAAAATAATAATAAGATGAATAAATCAATCCATATAGGTATTTTGCGCGCGGACGATATCATACCCGAACTCTCCGAAGGTCATGGACAGTACCCCGAAATGTTTGAGCGCCTGTTACTGGCGGCTAATGCGCTACGTGGCGATCAACAGTTGTCACTGCGCTTTAGTAGTTATGCAATTAATCACGGTGTCTACCCAAAAGATATTGATGAAGTGGATGCCTATATTCTTACCGGCAGTAAAAATAGCGTTTACGACAATCTTGATTGGATAAAGAACTTACAACCCTATGTCCAAAAATTGCATGCGCGTAAAAAGAAATTAGTAGGCATTTGTTTTGGCCATCAAATGGTGGCGCAAGCACTAGGTGGTCAAACAGAAAAATCAGACAAGGGCTGGGGTATAGGTGTCAAAGACACCTATTTTAAACCAGCGGCAAAAAATACCAATTTTAATGCCGATTCTTATCGGATTATTTATAGCCATCAGGATCAAGTAAGCGTCGCCCCACCGGGCAGTACCGTATTAGCAGCAAATGAATTTTGCCCTATCGCGATGACCGCGATAGGTGATCATATTCTTACCTTTCAGGGGCACCCGGAATTTAGTATTGATTTTACCCGCACAGTTTTTGATTTTCGAAAGATGTTATATCCAGAAGAGTTGTATAACACGGCGATGAAATCTTTAGACGGAGAAGTCGATACCTTAAAGATTGCCAATTGGATGATTGATTTTATTGCCAGTTAATTTTTATTGCTCAGCTAAAAAATCCGCATTTCTAATACGGCTTATCACCATCAATAGTAATTCTCTCTAAACAACGATGCGCGGGAAAATAATCGTTAATCGGTTTATGTTGCGTACTGCGGTTATCCCAAATCGCAATGCAGTTTGGCTGCCAAGCAAAACGGCAAGTAAACTCCGGCGTTTTAACATGCTCATATAAAAAGCCCAACACCGCGGCACTTTCCTGCTTGCTTAGCCCAACAATATGGGTAGTAAATAACTCGTTAACAAATATCACCGACTTACCACTTTCCGGATGCTTGCGAATAACCGGATGAGTCACCGGTGGATTATCAATAAGCGCTTGCGCAAGCCGCTCACGACCACCCGGCTCGGCAAGACTTTCTTTAAATCCATAAGAAAAATCATGCACTGCTTCCAAACCCGATAAAAAACTTTTCATCGCGGCGGATAGCTCATCATAGGCAGTGGTCATACTTGCCCACAAAGTGTCGCCACCTTTTTCAGGAATGATTTTTGAACGCAGAATAGTGCCTAACGGTGGATGCTGACGAAAGGTCATATCGCTATGCCAGCACTCTATTTTAGTCGGCTTGTCGGCGGTGCTTTCCAAAATAGTGATTTCAGGAAAACCCTCAACCGTACCGTAAGCCGGATGTGTTTGCAGCGGGCCAAACGATTCAGCCAAGGCTTTTTGCTGGGCAGGCGATATATCCTGATCACGAAAAAAAATCACTTCGTGCTCAACTAATAATTGTCGAATTGCCTGATAGCTGGCCGCATCAATATCGGCGGTTAAATCGATACCGCTTATTTCCGCGCCCAAGGCACCCGCTAATAACTGCACTTGCATTGTATTACTCTCGTTATTTATTTTTTTATTATTATTGTTAAGGTATTTAATCTATTCAATTAAATAGCCCTGCTGACAACTCATACTTAAGCCTTAATAAGCTTGGCATAATCATCTCTGACCTGTTTTTTCAGAATCTTATTAGCCGGATTTCTTGGTAATGGCTTGTCAAGCAACCAGTAATGCGTAGGCACTTTAAAATGCGCTAAGCGATCTTTGGCAAAGGCTTTAAGCTCAGCTTCGTCGGCTGACTTACCTTCTTTAAAATAGACCGCCAAACCTAACTCTTCACCTAAGGTATCATGCGCTACCGCAAAGGCCGCAGATTCTCTAACCGCAGGATGATCTTGATAACAGCCTTCAACCTCACCGGCAGAAATATTTTCACCGCCACGAATAATAATATCTTTGGCTCGATCAACAATAAAAACAAAACCTTCGTCATCGATATAACCAATATCGCCGGTAGCAAACCAGCCATCTACAAAACTTTTAGCGCTGGCTTCAGGGTTATTCCAGTAACCATCAACAACGCCAGCGCTGCGTAACCATATCTCGCCTTTTTCTCCAGTCGCTAAATCCATACCGCTTTCATCACAGGTTTTAAATTCCATCACCGGTGATAAGGTGCCAGAGCTGCGCGGCTTATACCAATAACCTGCGCCCGTCACACTACAGCAACTGGCATTGGTTTCTGTTAATCCATAACCACTACCCGGATACGGCGAAGCAATTTTTTCTTTAACTAACTGCAGCATACGCGGCGGACTTGCTGCGCCACCACCACTTGCAACCATAAGACTGGCGGTATCGGTGGAATCAAAGTCAGGATGATCCAGTAAATCCAATACCATCGAGGGCGCAGCACTAAGCGTCGTAATACGCTCTGACTCGATAAGCGCCAAGGCTTTTGCCGGATCCCATTTATACATCATATGTATTGCTCGACCACCACGCAGCGACAGTAGAAACTGCGCGTATAAACCTGACACATGAAATAGCGGTACGGCTAATAATGATTTTGAAGCAAAGCCACTAGTCATCATTTTTTCAATCGCTTCACCATTGGTCATGGCCGATTGAGTGGCGTGAAATTCAAAGTTCATTAACACTTGAGTGATATTGCGATGATAACTTAAAGCGCCCTTGGGCTTACCAGTAGTCCCCGAAGTATAGAGAATCATCGCCGGATCTTCAGGCTTAATTTCAAAGCTAAATTCATCAAGCGCGGGAACACTTTTTAATTCTAGAGCGGAAAGAAACTGCTCATAACTTTCGGCATATTCGGAATTAATATCGGCAGTAGGTCTGACAACAACTGCTTTAGCATTAATAGCATTTAGATCACTGGCAATAAAATCAAAACGCTGTTGATCACAGAATACAACGCTTGCACCGCAATCTTGCAAAGCGTAAAGCAATTCATCACGCTGGCCCCAACTATTAATCGGCACGGCCACGGCACCGATAGAAATTGCCGCCGCAAAAGCCATCATCCACTCGGGATAATTACGCATAGCAATCGCAACACGATCACCCTTGGCAATACCGTAGTGATGGATAAGTTGATAGGCAATAGCATCAACACCTTGAAAAAATTCGCTAAAGGTCCAGCTTTGGTCTTGATACTGCAAAAATAATGCATCGCCATGATGGCGGCCTACAGCAAGCGACTCTCTTACTGTTGCCGGTGCATTTTTATAAAGCTTATAAACAATGCCGTTATAGCTTTGTTCGTAAAGCTCAAATGGCGCGCCCGCTTGAATAAGTTGGTCACGGGATTCGGCAAGCTGTGCAACAATATCAGACATATTATGATTGTTTCCTGATGGTCAATTAAATTTGTTTTTACTCAGTAAAAAGCCGGCTATAGATTAGCCGGCTTTTTAGTTTCCGCTTTACTTATCCAACGCTGCCGATATTAGCCAGCGCTGTCGATAGTCGGTCTAAACAGCACTACTAGGCAACCGCAGGCGATTGCTTAGCACCACGGACCAAGGCTCCGGGTCTTGCATCGGTTTCAATACCGTCGTGCATAATAACCTCACCAGATACCAAGGTATATTTATAACCGTCGGCTTTTTGGAATACACGTTTGCCGCCAGCTGGCAGGTCGTATATTACCTCGGGAGCGAGCACATTTAAATTGTCATAGTCGATCACATTGATATCGGCTCGCATACCCACCTCTAGCGTGCCGCGATCAGATAGATTAACCGCTCGCGCCGTGTCATGCGTATGCATTTTAACCGCTTGTTCAATAGAAAAGCGTTGACGCTTTCGGTCTCTAGTGAAGTGACTAAGCAAAAATGTCGGCATCGACGCATCCGATAATACACCACAATGCGCGCCAGTATCGGCCAAGCTAATCACCGAGTTTTCGTCACTTAGCATTTCAAACTGACGATCAAGGTTGCCCGCATCGTAACCCATGAATGGGAAGTAGATCATCGCCTTGCCATCGCGCTTTAATAAAGCATCGTAAGCGTACTCTTGCGGTGTCACACCAGCCGCTTCAGCCTTAGCGGCGATACTTTGATCTGGCGATTGCTCGTAGTCCGGCTCTTCACCTAACTCATACATCAGATGGAAATCCGTCACCATACGATCGGCAGTTTCAATGCCCATCGAAGGCGTTGGCTCAGCCAAAATTGCTGCACGCACCTCAGGGTCATTCAGTTTGGCTATACGCTCTTCGGGGCTTAAAAGCATTAATGGGCCAAAGTTTTGATGCAGAAAAAACGGATGCACAGTACCGTGATAGCTCATCAATACATTGACCGGTCTAGCACCAACATGGGCCATTAACTGCGCGCCTTCGCTATTGGCTTGTCGAACAAATTCTAACTGCTCTTTAACACGATCCCATTGATCAGCCCTTTGATAAAACAAGACAAAATTAAATCGGCACTTATTTTCAATCGATAGACGTTTCATCCATTCCATTTCGTCGCGCCAAGCATCGTCTTCCCAATCAGAAACCATGCCGTAAAAACCTTTACCTAACTCACCGATCTTTTTACCAATACCAAACAGCTCGTCTTCTTCTGAGTAAGTGCCCGGCATTGATAAGCCGTTACGGGTTTTATGCAACTCGGTACGTGAAGTAGTAAAACCCACACCACCCGCATCAATACCCTCACCCACTAGCTTCGCCATGGCTTCAACATCTTCGGGTGTTGCGCGCTCGTTATTTGCGCCGCGATCGCCCATAACATAAGTACGAATCGCACAATGCGGTACTTGTGCTGCAATATTAATGGCCCGTGGAATTTCATCCAAGGCATCCAAATATTCAGGAAAGGTTTCCCAATTCCATTTAATACCTTCTACCAAAGCAGTCCCGGGAATATCTTCAACATCTTCGACGACTTCAATTAATTGCTGGTGCGCCAGTTCAGTTGGCTTGCAAGGAGCAAAACCAATACCGCAGTTACCCATAACCAACGTCGTTATACCGTGGTGATTGGCGGGGCTGCAAAACGGATCCCAAGTTGCCTGGCCATCCATATGCGAGTGGGTATCAACCCAACCCGGCGCTACCAGATAGCCGGTTGCATCCAGTTCTTTTTTCGCTGCGCCACTAATCTGACCAATCTCGGCAACAACGCCATCCTGAATCGCGATATCACCAACAAAAGCATCTTTGCCCGTGCCATCAACAATTCGGCCGTTTTTAATAATTAAGTCGTACATAAAAAGCCTCAATAAAAGCATCTAAAATCATTTAAAAAACTGCAGCAACTTGGCGATCAATTCACCTTGGAGCCAGCGATATGCAGCTCCAAACCAAGCACAGTAATCGCGCAATGCTACCCGAAAAACGTCTGTCACTGCCATGAGCAATTGGCAATCTTGGTCGAATGACTTGCCAATCTTTATACGTGTAAAATTTATTTGTAAGTGACTGATATCTAACGATTTACTACTTTCGCGGCAAAATCGCGAATCTCGCTAACAAACTCTGTCGGTCGCTCCATCGCGGCAAAGTGCCCGCCCTTTTCAAAGCTGCGCCACTGAACAATATCGGTATAGACATTTTCACACCACTTACGTGGATAACGCATTACCTCTTTCGGGTATCTAGCGACACCCACAGGCACGGTTACTTGCTGCTCCAAAAACTTAAGCCGGGTATTTTGCGTCACTTCATAATAGAGCCGCGTTGAAGAGCAAATACTTTGGGTAAACCAATAGACCGAGATATTGGTTAACAACTCATCCTTATCAAGCACGGATTCGATATCACCATCGCAATCCATCCAAGTATAAAACTTCTCGGTAATCCACGCGCACAAACCCGCTGGTGAATCATTTAAGCCTACACCCAAAGTCTGCGGTTTAGTGCCCTGAATTTTTTGATAACCGGTTTCCATGGCATCGAACTTGGCCATATCTGCAAGATCTTCCAGCTCGGCTGGAGTCAAACCCTCGTTAGGATCTTCTGTTAAGGGGTAGCCAAAGGGCATATTGACATGAATACCATACAAATGATCGGCATCCACAACGCCGATATTAGAAGTAATAATAGCTCCCCAATCGCCACCTTGCGCAATGTATTTTGCATAACCCAAACGTGACATTAACTCGGCAAACATTTCTGCCATGGTCAAAGTATCAATTTGCTCGCGCTTAGTGGTTCCAGAAAAACCGTAACCGGGCAAGGATGGACAAACAATATGAAACGCATCTTCAGCTTTACCACCATGCGCTTCGGGATCAATTAATGGGTCAATGATTTTTAGAAACTCGACAATCGTACCGGGCCAGCCGTGACTAATGATCATTGGTGTGGCGTTATCGTGTTTAGAGCGAGCGTGAATAAAATGGATATCGTGACCATCAATCTCAGTAATAAATTGACTATAACGATTTAGCTCAGCTTCGTGCTTGCTCCAATCGTATTCATTGGCCCAGTACTCGCAGAGCTGTTGAATATATTCGGTTTTCGCACCATAACGCCAATCGGTTCCGGGGATTTGATCCGGCCAACGGGTTTGTTGCAAACGCTGCTTTAGATCCTGAATATCCTGATCTGGAATATTAATAGTAAATTCACGAATGGCCTTACTCATTGACTGCCTCGAAATAGATAGCGATAGTTTTAAATTAGCCGTATTGACCGGCTCTACTGAAAGGGAGCTATTCTAGGGGCTAAAACGATAGTAGAACATTAACGCTTGGATAAACGCGCGAAGCCATTGTTAGCGCAAGCAAGTCAGATGGGCACGAAGCCCACCGACTAACCCGGATTAGCATACAAGCAGACTTATACTTCTGAAGGAACGCCATAATGCTGCTGATAGCGATCAAACCAATGTCGATCCGAAACATCCGACTGATAATTATGCGCACCAAACTTGCCCTGTGGCTTGGCGGCTAAATAATCCAGCATGCCCTGCTTAGCAATATCCGATAAGGGCATATCAAAGTGTTGATAGATTTTTTCGACACAAGCAACTGGCTCATCCATTAAATCGCAATAGCGAGAATCACAAATACTTTTCTCTGACACAACCCCCTTAGCTACCTGATCTATAACTAACTCCAGACGCTGGGCAGTTGCCTCACCGACTAAAAACTCATCAAAGGCAGCTGCGTTAAAGGCTTTATTACTGCGCATCTTAAATAGACAGGCCATTAAGTTAGTTGCCGACCCCATACATTTGATTGGATCGCGGTGAGTTTGAATAATACGGGCATCGGGATAAATTTTTAACAACACATCAAGCTTGCTTTGATGAGCAGGCGCTTTTAACAACCAACGTTTACGTGGATTCTTCCATTGCAGTACTTGCAGCATAATTTTATGCCATTCGTAAGCCTTGGTTAAATCGGCTTGTGCGTGCCAAGCGCCATAGTTGTCAGTCATATGCAGCGAGGCAATATGGTCGCTAATAAAACTACCGGCCATAATCAAACCGCACTCGGCTGGAATATCCCCGGCCATTTCATGTACCGAAGCAAACTCCGGCACCATTCGATTCCATTGGGTAAACAATTGATGTGCACGCTCGATACGTGGATCGCTAAGGTAAGTATCAGACTGTGGCGGCGGACAAGGTAATAAAGCCTCCCACATTTTTGGCACACCGACATCGGGATCTTGCGCCAAGACCTCAAATAAAATAGAAGTGCCAGAGCGTGGTAAGCCGACAATAAACATAGGAGCAGCAACTTCTTGCTCAAGAATCTCGGGATGCTTATTGGTTAAATCGGTAATTTGTAAACGACTATCCAACCAAAGCAAAATATCATTACGCGCCATTAAGCGACCCATCAAGGTTAGCTCGGCAATCTGATCAAGATCGGCGCATAAGGTTTTTAATGGTGCTTGCCAATAATCCTCACCAAAATCATTCAAACCGGATTTTTTGATTGCAGCGTTTACCAGCGAATCATAATCCAACGCAACAACACTAGGTAAATCAAAAACTTCGCCTTCCTGATTCGCCTGAACAACCCAATCGGGATTTTTTGGTGTACTCATTTTATAACCTGTTATTTTGTAAGTCGCTAAATGTAAACGGTTCTTGAGTGAATTGCCAAGCCTATCTTAATCAATACCGTAGCCGAAGGTATGCAAGCTAAGAATAAATTAATATTTAAGCCGCTTGCAGATTATAGGACGCGCGTCCTATAATCTGCAAGCTCAGCAGTTTCATAAAAATACGACAAGCACGGCAACTACAAACGCGACTAAAATTGAGGCAATCATTATGGATTTAGGACTTCAGAATAAAAATGTTATCGTCACCGGTGGCAGCGGCGGCATTGGCCGAGGCCTAGTACTGGAGTTTGCTCGCGAAGGAGCCAATGTGATTAGCGCCTCACGCGATACCAAACAAGGTGCCATCCTTCAGGAAATTGCGATTAAGGAAAATTTGCCCGGCAAAGTGTTAGCGGTTGCAACCGACGTCACCAAGCGCGCATCGGTAGACGCGATGATTAAACGCTGCCACGAAGAATTCGGCACCGTTGATGTGTTAGTCAATAACGCCGGTGGTGTTGCATCGCCATCACCTCTGGAGTCTTTATCCGATGAAGATAGAGATTGGGAAATCAAACTGAATATTGATGGCGTGGTTAATTGCTGTCAGGCCGTTTCCGCCGATATGTTAGAAAAACAATCCGGCAGCATCATTAATATTTCATCTAATTCATCCCTACTGGGTGAAGCCGCTGCCGGCATTGCTCACTATGGCGGCGTAAAAGGTTTTGTTAATTCATTTTCAAAAAGTCTGGCTTGGGAATGGGCCAAGTCCGGCATACGAGTAAATAATATTTGCCCCGGCTGGATTGTTCCAGAAAAAGAAGAAGACGTAGGCGAAGGTAGTTTTTGGAATCGTTTTGGCTTTGATCAAATTGGCCGGCCCGATGATATGCAAAAAGCATTGGATGACGGCACGCTTTTTAATATGAGCGGCTTACCCATTCCTAAATTGGGTCGTCCTGAAGATATTGCTTACCTCAGCATGTTTTTAGCATCAGATGTTTCGGGTTATATCACCGGGCAATTAATTAGTGTCAGCGGCGGCGCTTATATGCCTTAAATAACGCTATTTTTTTATCTAAAAAAATAGCTCTCAAGTAAACAGCTAGCAAGAAAAACCTATGCCCAAAATTGTCGATCATCAACAACGTCGCGCAGAAATTACTGCTATTGCTGCGCAGCTAATTGCCGACAAAGGCATTGAAGCGGCAACCTTTAGAGAGATTGCCAAAGTCAGCGGCTACTCCAAAGGCATTATTGAGCATTACTTTGAAAACAAATCCGATCTAATTTCCGCCTCATTGGACTGGGCTAACAAGCGTTACTACCAGCGTGCAGAAAATGCGGTTAAGGGTAAATCCGGCATTGAAGCTATCGAAGCGCGACTGTCATCAACATTACCGATGGATAAATCGATTCGCATGGAGTGGAAAATACGCTTGGTGTTTTGGACCATGGCTTGTATTGATCCCGCGCTCAATGCCGAGCAATGCAATCGCGTAGAAAAAACCACTTCACATTTTATGGCTGATTTAAAATCAGCGGTAAAACGCGGAGAAATCGCCAAGGGAAATAAACTTGAGCATATTGCCCAGCGATTAATCTTTACCATTTCCGGGCTTAGCTGCGCAGCTGTGCACAACCCCAATGAATACGATAAGCGGCGACTGAATAAAGAAATACGCCATATCATCAACGAAATAAAACAATCTTAAAAAGTTGAAAAAGGATTAATTCCATGAGCAATCCCGATAAGCTTGAAAATGAAAACGCAGTTCTTAAAAATGCCTGGCATGATTTTTGTGATGATTTAAAAGCCAGCGGCGATTTAATCTTTAGAGATGGCATCCCTGAAAATGCGACCACTCGCGCAGCAGGTATGCGCTTATTGGCGAGAAATATTTCTTTAGCTATGCAGTTTCAAATGGAAAATAATAATCCCGACTTCCCCGAATTGCTGCACTATTTTGATCCCTTAAGAAAACAAGGTGGTGACAATACCGATGCGCATTACAGCGGCGCACCGATCAATGGCCAACACAGTTATCGAATTTATGGCAATCGCGGCACTGCCAAATATTTTGCGATAACCATTTTAGAAGATGGCAATACGCCTTGGGGTGGTGGCGTTGTTAACACTCGCTTAGCCAAAGATTTACATTTTGAAGCCGACGGTAGTTTTGAATTATTGGTCGGCCCCGAAAAACCTGCCGATCTCGATGAGTCAAAAAGCAATTGGATGCAAACATCGGCTGACACTTATCGCATTACCTTTAGACAATTCTTTGCCGACTGGTTAGGCGAAAAACCGATGCAAGCCAATATTGACTGCCTAACTAATCAAAACCCTGCACCACTACTTACGCCTAACGATCTTGCCGAAGGATTAAAAAAATCCAGCCACTGGGTGAATTGGTCCAGCACTTATTGGGCCGATATGATTGATAAGTGGAAGGTGCAGCCTAATACTTTTTTATCGTACGGCGAGTTAGAAAAAAATAAAATTGATTTTACACCCGGTGGCGCGCCGATCATTGCCTACTGGCAAGTTCCCAAGGATGAAGTGCTATTACTTAGGGTTACGCCGCCCAATGCCAGTTATTGGGCGGTTGAATTTGGCAATTACTGGTGGGAAACCATGGACTATCGCAATCGTTTTAGCAGCACCAATTGCCACCATGCTGAGCTAGAAGATAATGGCGAGCTGATAGTTATTATCAGCCATCAAGACCTCGGCGCGAAAAACTGGCTCGACCCATCCGGCCATGAAGAAGGTTATATCACCTACCGCTGGATTGACTGCGATCATTATCCTAAACCCGTGCCAGAGCAAATGTCTTTGGATGATTTGCACAAAAACCATGCCGGACTAATTAGTCACGTTGACCAGCAACAGCGACAAGCCCAGCTAAATGAACGCCGCGCTGGTATTACCCAACGCTTTGGATCTTAGTTCGCTAACGCTGGCTAGCCGATCAATAACAAGGTTAACAAAACGTATCTAGCAAGGCCAAATAACGATAAGCTATGATTCGCAAGCTATTTAATCGCTAATCAAAACTTTAAAAACGGGCTTATTATGTCATTCGTTAAAATCAGTTACCCAAAGACCGGTATTGCATTGGTTACACTCAATCGTCCGGATCGTATGAATGCGATGGCCTTTGATGTAATGCAGCCGCTAAAAGAAGAGCTGGAAGCAATCAGCTTTAATAGCGAGATACGGGTTGTGATACTCACCGGTGAAGGTTCGACATTTTGCGCCGGAGCCGATTTGCAAGACCCCGGTTATTTATCCATTTTTGATGGCCACACGATGCCACGAATCGCCTTGCGGGCGATGCGTGTACTCGACGATGTTGTCACTACGATTCGTGAAATGACCCAACCGGTTATCGCAGCAATTAATGGCCCGGCCGTCGGTGGTGGTTTTTGCCTGGCAATGGCAGCCGATTTACGTATTGCAGCGGACAGCGCTTTTTTTCGCGCCGCCGGCATTAACAATGGCTTAACCAGTGCAGAACTCGGTTTAAGTTATTTATTGCCACGCGCAATTGGTATTAGCCGCGCCAACGATATTATGCTGACGGGCCGTGATGTCGGTGCAGAAGAAGCTGAGCGATACGGCATTGTCTCGCGAGTCGTCAGTAATGAGGCCTTAATTGATGAGTGCACAGTCATGGCCGACAATATTTTGCGCCATAGCCATTTAGGTGTTGAACAAACTAAGGTGATGCTAAATGCTGGTGTCGACGCCGGATCATTACACAGTCATATGCATCATGAAGGCATCACCCAACTATTTGTTAGAATGACAACCAAGAACTTTGAAGAAGCAATTAAAGCGCGCAAACAAGGACGAGCCCCAGATTTTACCGACGAAGTTTAGCGCCAATAAAAGTCGGGGATACAAAACCGATTTAATCGGCAAAATTTAGTCGACTGGATTTAATAAACAGGATTTAGTCAACAACTGGCAATTGCTCTTGTGCTAACAGCGTCATTTTAAATACTTCGTTAGCGCCGGGTATTGCCTCTACGGTTTTGCTCACAATATTTTTAAAGCTCTCTTCACCAATACGCTCAACCGAGCGCTTAATCGAAGCATCCAGCAGTTCCGGACTAGCTGATTCGGCAATCCACTGCTCGGCTAATAAACCCGAAAACGCAACACTGTATTCCAACTCGCTTAAATCGATAATCGGTTTTGCTTCTAACAAATCGTGACTGTGGCGCACCGCTTCAACATGCATTGAAGGTAAATTCCAATGCTGTAGCATTGCCGTGCCAACCTCAGCGTGATCAAGCCCAAACACTCTGCGCTCTAACTCAACCAAATCCAAATGGCTTCGAGCCGTGTTAACTAACTGGCTGTATTTTTTACCGGCGATGCTTTCTAAAGCAATCATGCCAATATCTTGCATTAAAGCGGCAACGAATAAATCGCCTTGTTGCGTGTCTTTTAATTCGCTACGCATTTCAATCGCAGCAATCGCACCCAATACACTTTTGCGCCAAAAACCTTCGTGGTTAAATCCCGAATCATTCGATTCTCGACCACGCATGGTATCGATAATCGCAAAGCCAACGGCAATGCTCATTGTCAACTGCACACCTAAAACCGTCAGCGCCTCATTAAGATTGGTAATCTCGCGACGGAACGGAAACATCGAGGAATTGCTAACCTGCAATAGCCGCGCGCTCAACACTGGATCGGTGGAAATTAGCTCGGCAACTTTCGCCGCATACAGGTCGGGATCATTATTTAGTTCAATAATCCGAACGGCGATATTGGGTAACATGGGCAATTTGTCAGAGCGACAAATTTTCTCTAATAAGGCTTCTTTATTCATTTCGACTACGAATGGCTCAATTGGGCTTTAAATCTCGACATCAAGTGATGTCGTAATATTTCTCTAAGCCCTATTAATTAAGTGCAGTAGAGGATCCTTGCTTAAGTAAAGACCAATGTTTAAAGCTCGTCAAAAAGGCTGTTTATTATACAGTCGGATGAACGCCGAGATTGCCATCATCGGCACGGCGGCCGTTTTTTTCATTGTTTGTGCCATTAGCCTTTCCTGCGCCTGATTCATCTGCGTTCGCGTCAGCTGTTCGCTCTTCGGGTTTGGCTAGCGCCAAAATAGTTGCGCCGTCGCCCGGCGCCATTTTACTGATGGCGGTAAACGGTTTTATTTGCCCCTTGGTATCGATAAGGAATAATGGCAAACGAGAACCCTGATACTTTGCCTGATAAGTTTCCCAGTTAAACTCTGCACTAAGCGTGGTACTTTTAACCGTCTCACCGTCAGCAACGCGCTTAACCACATCGGTATAACTAATATCCTGACCAAATAATTGCCTGCCTTGAAAGCTACCCGAGACAGAATGTTTTTCGGCTTGCTTATCACTAGCCGCCAAAGTAAATATTCGCTCGGAACCAAAATCCGCCCGGTAGTGAATCGCGGTAATGACGTTAACATAGCGTTGATGCGACATAGCCAGCAAGCCACCAATACCACTTAAATCCAAATGGATATCCGCATGTTCGGAAACTGGATTACCATAAAAGGTTTCCAGACCCGCCATTCGGGCTTGGCGAATATTTTCCCAGTTGGAATCGGCAAGTACACAGCGAAAATCATGGTTGACTAATTCTTTGGCAACGGCCCGAGAAAACACATTGGCGCCAACAATTAAAAAGCCTTTGGGTGGCGGCTCGGCCACACCTAAACGCACAGCGACAAAACGCGCCGTCGCACTTTGTAATACCACCGTGCCGATAATAACGAAAAAGGTCAGTGGCACTAATAAGGCCGCTTCAGGGAAACCCACCGCCACCAATTTATCAGCAAAGATAGCGGCGATTGCCGCAGCAACAATGCCACGTGGCGCTATCCATGCCAGAAGTCCGCGCTCTGGCCAGCTAATATCCAAACCAATGGTACTGACCAATATCTTTGCTGGGCGGGCAATAAACTGCAATACCAGTAGTAATAAAACCGCCTTCCAAGCAATCGATCCTAAAAGCACCAAATCGATACGGGCAGCCAAGACAATAAATAGCACTGAAATTAGCAGTACGCTTAAATGCTCTTTGAAATTTAATATCGGGTGAATATCGACATCGGGCTTATTTGCCAGCCACATGCCCATTACCGTTACGGCTAGCAAACCCGATTCATGCTCCAGTGCATTGGCAACACTAAAACTGACCAACACCAAACTAAGCGTTGCCAAGTTTTGTAAATATTCGGGAATAAGATTATGAGATAACAAACGGCCAAGAATAAAGCCGGAGAAGACCCCGATTAAACCGCCCACCATCACAGTCTGAAAAAACAACCATAGTACTTGGCCAATAGCGGTTTGCTCGGTACTGACCAAAATAAACTCATAAGTCATAACCGCCATTAAGGCGCCTACGGGATCAATCGCAATACCTTCCCAGCGCAAAATATTCGCCAGTTTTCGCGACGGTCTAACCGATCGCAGCATAGGTACAATCACCGTTGGCCCGGTCACAATAACCACTGCACCAAATAGCGTACTAACCTGCCAGGAGAAATCAAAAATTAAATAAGTGGCATAGGCAACAATCACCCAAGTAACCAGCGCACCAATCGTAATCATGCGCTGTACAACAGTGCTGACTTCGCGAATCTCATTGAGATTTAAAGTAAGACTGCCTTCAAACAGGATAATCGCCACCGATAGCGAAACCATTGGAATCAGCAAATCGCCAAACATGGCATCGGGATCAATCCAACCCAAAACTGGCCCGGCTAACAAACCGGCGATCAGCAAAAACAATATCGCCGGCAATCGCACTCGCCACGCCAGCCACTGGCAGAGCATAGAGGCAAGAACAATCAATGATATTAATAGTCCAGTTTCATGCATTTATTTTATTCCCGACAAACAATAAGTCTTATTCGCTTACTTGTTATAATTTCGCTCGCGCGATACCTGCGCAATAGGCACGTCTCTTTCAAGTGATAGCGATCTGTATCAAGTTCCGGCTATCGGTATCAAGCCGAAGCCATCGACTTTTAGCGTTTTTATTATAGCTAGCTAATCGCACAGTTTAACCCTAATAAACCCTGCAAGGTGATGCAATTTAACCGCAAATGGCTAATGCAAATGTACAAAATGTTAAAGTAGTCATCCAAGTAGCTGGTTTGGTGCAAAAAAACGGCCGGCAAATACACGCAAAATATCGGTGATTAGCGTATAGGCAATGACCCAGACGCTTAACAATGCCATAATACTCGGCCAATTAAATCCGCCAGATGTACTGCATACCCGCATTAGCGTTCGGCTCCAGAACTGAAATAAAGCGCTGGAAATAATTGAATCCCTACATTTGAATGGTACGTTTCACCACAGCTTTTCCACTGAACAATAGAAGCAAGTTATGATATCGAATGACTCCTCTCAGACAGCTAACTCGACTGCCGAAGAAAACACTCAAGCGGCTGAAATGTCATCTGGCCCTGCTAAGACCGGTAGTTTTTTATTGAAGTTTTTTTTCGGTCTTTTGCTATTGATGATTATCTGCCTTGCCATTGTATTGGCAACACTGTCTTCTACCCTGCCCAAGGTCGCAAGTCATTTTCTAAAAGACTACGATATTGATCTGACTATTGGCAAAATGGATTTACGTCTATTAGATGGCACCCTGGATATTGACAACCTTTCGCTAGGTGATATTAATTCCAGTGAAGCCTTAACCATTAAGCAATTAAATGTAGCGGTCGACCTGGAAGAAGCAATACGGAATAAAAATATTATTATTAATACTGTCAGTATCAGTGACGTTGAGATCCCTATTAGCCATACTTTAAGCCCCGGTAAAGCCGATCAGATTACTATTGCCGGTATTGACCCTGAACGCTTCGCCAGCCAAGAAGCCAAACCCAAAGAAACGACCGAAGCCAATAAAGACAGCATAGCTTTTGCTTGGGATTCAATTACGCTCGACGATATTAATTTGCTTTACACACGAATAAGCGTTGGCAGCGACGCCAGCAGTACCAATATTAAAGCGATATTACATACACTCGCCGTCGGTTCGTTTTCATCGACGGATACAAGAACGCCAACTTCCATACAAGCACAACTAACCGCAGCCGATATTCAATCCAGTTTTGCAGGCAGTGTTGCGCCGTTAGACAACGGCAAGCCCGGACATATTACTGCCAAGCTAGCTAATATCGATTTGGCCCAACTAAAAGAGTTACTCGATGATTTAGCGATCGAGCTACCGCCGCAAGCCAGCGGTATAGAAGGTATGCTGGATTATGAAGGCCGAATCGACTGGTGGATTACCGACGCTAGAATGTTTATCAATTTGCAATCATCCGAGCTTAACGCCAACAAGTTCTATATGACGCTAGCGAATAAAGTAGGCGGCAATGGTAAAACATCGGTAGTGCAGTCTATTAACGGTGATTTCAAACTACTGGCTGAAAAAATCAAGGTCGGTTTAAACCCAACGCATATCATCGTAAGTAATTTTGATTCGCAAGATAGTACGCTTAACTACATCGACAAGCAGTTAAACCCCAAAGCAGAAATAAAGCTAAAGAATATTAACCTAGCTATTGATGCGCTCGATACTTTCGAAACCAAAAAATCCTCTGCCTTGAATTTTAATGCAAAAATGGGCGACTTCGGCAAGCTATCGGTCAAGGGTCAATTAGCCTTGCTCGACCCTAAATCGAGTGGCGACTTAGTTATTCAAGGTGAGCAATTAAACCTGACTGGCTTTAGCGGCTTTAGTAATGCCGCTATTGGCAAGCGTATCAAAAAAGGCGCTTTGGATTTTAATATCAATGCGCTTATCTCTAATGGCTTAATCGATAGCAAAGTCAATCTCGAAGCACATCAGTTGGGCTTTGCCGGTCTTAGCGCCGAACAAAAAGCAACAAAAGCGGCCGCCGACTTGGAATCCAATAAATTAGATCCAAGCGATAAAAAACCGGGCTTTGAAACCGAGTTAGGTATGCCATTAAATACTGCGTTAAACTTGCTGCGCGACAAAGACGATACCATTCGGCTAAAGATTCCTGTTAAAGGGCCAGTGGATGATCCAAATATTAATATCAATAGCATTATTAATAAGGCCATATTTAAAACCTTTAAATCTGCTGTGTTCACGCAGCTTGGGCCGCTTATGGCTTTATCGGCGTTTGATAAAATGAAATCATTTAGTGATGCCGCCAAGCTTAAGCCGGTAACTTTTGCGCCAATGCAAAATGACTTGGTCGCTGAAGAAATGGCCGTTATCGATAAGCTTGCTAAGTTTCTAGCCAAACGTGAACGAATCAAACTCAATATCTGTGGTGTCGCCAGTAGCAGCGAAGCTAGTGCAACCGATGAGTCAGTCAAGCAAACAGAAAAAGCGACCGATAGCGATGAGCTATTAGCGCTAGCCGATGCCCGCGCAGTCTTTGCCAAAAATCATTTAATCGAAAAAGGTATTGATGGCAAACGCCTAATACTTTGTGCCGCAGAGATTGATAGTAGTGAAGCGGCAACGCCTAGAGTTGATTTTTCGCTTTAATTTAAATGCGCAGTCAAAAATTTTATAGCACTCAATGAGTCAATGTTACACCAGTCCAAGACCCAACATTTACGGAAGTAATAATGTCAGCAAACAGTCATTCAGAAAAACTTTTTCAACGCGCCCAGCAATCTATTCCCGGCGGCGTTAACTCTCCGGTACGTGCGTTTAAAGCCGTAGGTGGAACACCGCTATTTATTCAATCGGCCAAGGGCCCTTATGTCGTTGATTGTGACGGCAAACAATATATTGATTACGTACAATCTTGGGGGCCAATGGTATTGGGTCATGCTCATCCGCAAGTGATTGCTGCGGTACAAGAAAAAATGGCCGACGGCCTAAGTTTTGGCGCACCCACTGAAATAGAAACCGAATTGGCCGAAAAAATAAAATCGATTTTGCCGTCAATGGATATGTTACGCATGGTTAGCTCGGGCACAGAAGCCACGATGAGTGCCATACGTTTAGCGCGCGGATTTACTGGCCGCGATAAAATCGTTAAATTTGAAGGCTGCTATCACGGTCACTCTGATTCCTTATTAGTGAAAGCCGGTTCCGGCGCATTAACCTTTGGCGTACCCAGCTCGCCCGGCGTACCTGCATCCTTGGTTAAACACACTTTGACATTAACCTATAACGATATCGAACAAGTTAAACAAGTTTTTGCCGAACAAGGCGATAGCATTGCCTGCATTATTGTCGAGCCAGTTGCAGGCAATATGAATTGCGTGCCGCCTATTGATGGTTTTTTAGAAAGCTTGCGTGAAGTTTGCGATGCCTCAGGTGCAGTACTTATTTTTGATGAAGTGATGACCGGTTTTAGAGTGGGCTTAACAGGCGCGCAAGGCCATTACGCTATTACGCCCGACCTGACCACTTTAGGCAAAGTGATTGGCGGCGGTATGCCAGTAGGTGCATTTGGCGGACGGCGCGACATTATGGAACAATTAGCACCCATCGGGCCTGTCTATCAAGCGGGCACCTTGTCGGGCAATCCAGTTGCTATGGCGGCGGGATTAACCACGCTTAATCTCGTTTGCGAACAAGGCTTTTATCCACCGATATTTGCGGCGACCGAACAACTTACCAATGGACTACAAGCGATTGCCAATAATCTGGGGATGCCCTTTACCACTAATCATGTTGGCAGTATGTTCGGAGTATTTTTTACTGAAGCAGAAACCGTTAGCCGTTACGAGCAAGTAATGAGTGGCAATACCGACCGCTTTAATCAATTTTTTCATGGCATGCTAGATCATGGCGTTTATTTGGCACCGGCTAGTTATGAAGCGGGATTTGTTTCTGCGGCACATACTAGCGATATTATTGATCAGACCTTAACAGCAGCCGAGCAAGTTATGGCGCAGTTAAGCTAGCTACTGCAATTGAAGATCAATATATTGTTGTTATGCTGTCGCTGTGTTGTCGCTCTATTTTCAATCCAGCCAACAATATATTGATCTGATAAATCCTCATCAACAAACCATCACCCTCCAAGCCTATAGCCGCTTAGCGCTGCCGTCTTAAACGACTGTAATCTTAAGCAGCCACAATCGAGCGTCTCGGCTATAGCTAATCGGCAGTCAAGCGTTTACGATCATCCTCATAATACAAAACCTTCACTAGCCTAGAGAACCCCCTATGAGCAACGCTATAGCAACGCATTTACTGCGCTGGCGCTATTTATTTACGCTGATACTACTGGGGATTACAGCTTGGTTAAGTGCATCACTGGGCAACTTTGGATTTAACGCAGACTTTCGCATTTTCTTTGACGATGACGACCCACTACTGGTGGCGTATGAATCGATGGAAAAAGAATTTACTCAATCCTATACCCAAATTTTTATTCTTGAATCCAAAGAGGGTGATTTATTTAGCCCCGAGCGTTTAGACGGTATTCAGTGGTTAAACGATAAAGCCTGGCGTTTGCCATTGGCGGAGCGTGTTATCTCGGTTGCCAACCATCAACATACTTCAGCAGATGGTGATGACCTATGGGTGGAAGATTTATTTGACCAACCCGCGGAATACTCAAGCGATCAAGTTAAGCGTATTCGCAATATTGTATTAAATGAACCCGAACTCGTTGATCGCTTGATTAATGATAGCGGCAATATCGCATTGATAATTGTTTATTTAAATGTGCACGAAAATGAACAAGAAGCAAAACCACAGATACTGCAACAAAGTCGTGAAATCGTCAGTGAGTTTGAAAACCTGTATCCCGATATTACGGTTCAAATTAGCGGCCAGCTCGCCGTGGACGCAAGTATTGTAGAAATTGCCGAGCGCGATGCGATCAATGTCGAGCTGGTGATGTTTTGTTGCTTACTTTTGCTACTGGCTTTTTTCTTACGCTCTGTCGCAGCGGTCATTACCGGGCTGATCATTATGCTAACCAGCGTGTTAGCGGCCACGGGTTTTCTGGGCATGGTCTATACCGACTTTAACGGTATTAACTTAAGCACACCCTATATCGTTTACATGATGGCGATTTTGGATTGCGTGCATATTATCTCGGCCTATTTTAGCCGCTTAAATGATGGCATGGACAAACACACAGCTATGCACGACAGCTTGTCCAAAAATCTGGAAGCCTTGTTTATCACCAGTATCACCACCGCTGCTGGCTTTATGGCAATGAACTTTGCCGACTCACCACCGTTTAGAGAGTTCGGTACTGCAACGGCTTTTGGCGTGATGTTTGCGTTTCTTTGTTCAATCACAATTATTCCAGCCTTATTGCTATTGCTGCCGGCAAAAAAAGTAAAACGCCCACCCGTCGCCAGCCTGGTTGCACTCTCACAAAACTTGTTTAAATCGCATAATAAATGGTACCTACCGATTGGCTGGTTGGTGATTGTCATTATGATCCCAGCGGCCTTACTTAACTCACCTAACAATCATTCGATGGCAGCCTTCCACAAAGATGCGCCCATTCGTGTTGCCACCGAATTTCTTGATGAAAATTTATCGGGCACTGATATTATCGATTTTCTTATTCGCGCCGATGGACCCGGAGAAATTGTCGCGCCTGACTTTCTACAAACGATTGATGGCTTTGTTGACTGGCTGGAGTCGCAGCCGGAAGTATTAAAAGTCAGCGGCTTTCACCAAATTATTAAACGTCTCAATAAAAGCATGCATGGTGACGACCCGGGTTACTATCGCATTCCTGATGATCGTCGCGCGGTTGCAGAGTATTTGTTAATTTATGAATCTAGCGTACCGGAAGAGCTAGACTTACAAGACAATGTCAATATCGATAAAAGCGCGCTGCGTGTGACCGCAATGCTAAGCATGTTAAGCAGCAAGGATTTACTTAACTTTAATAACCGCGTACTCGAAAAACTTGAAACGCTTAAACCCGGTATTGCCGATTATGAATCGTCTAGTCCACCGCTGATGATGGGTTATGTCGCACAATCCAATATTATTAGCATGTTAACCGGCTGTTTATTTGTCGCCGCTTTTGTCTGTTTCAGCATGATCATTGCGTTTCGCTCTATACGCTTGGGCTTGCTATGTATGATTCCCAATTTATTACCCGCCATTGTTGCTTTCGGCTTATGCGGAATATTTATTGGTGAAATCGATATGGGTACAGCAATGATATTTAGTATGACGCTCGGTGTTGTTGTGGATGATACTATTCACTTTGTGGTCAGTTATCGGCGGCTTAGAATAGAGGGTGGTTTATCACCGCATGAGGCAGTGCATGACACTTACTCCTTGGTTGGTCGTGCCATCATCATTACCAGTCTGGTCTTATGTATTGGTTATATGATTCCTGTGTTTATCGCCGAGCTGCGAATGAATGTACAGATGTATGCGTTATCGGTAGTGTGTATTGGCACGGCAATGATCGCGGATTTATTTTTCTTACCCGCTCTCCTGATTAAAACCGATAAGACATAATATTAACCATGCCGCATCAAAGATTAACAAAGTGGAATTCAGTAAAGTCCTTACCGCGCTTATCGCTAGGCACTGCAGTTTTTATTGGC
>CAJQQO010000112.1 GCA_905480475.1 uncultured Pseudomonadales bacterium
ATTTCAGAACCGTTACAATAGGATGCTTGGGCAGAGACTAGAAAGCGCACCATATTAGCAACCTCGTGTGGCTCACAACCACGTTGTTGCGGCACAAATTTAAATCGTGCGTTAAGCTCATCACCAGTTAGCCCTTGTGGGTTTGTCATTGGTGTATTAACGCCACCGGGGTGGACACTATTAACACGAATGCCGTGCGGTGCGAGTTCTAGGGCAGCAGTACGGGTTAGTCCACGAACCGCAAACTTACTGGCAGCATACGCGCCCGTGCCGTTATTCGGCAGTATTGCGGACGATGATGACATGTTTACAATGGCACCAGATCCGGCTGCTTTCATGCTTGGAATAACCGCGTGCAAACCGAGAAAGCTACCCATGACATTAATGTCTAATAATGTTCTAAATTTAGCTGGTTCAGTTGTTTCCAGAGTTGAGAAAAACAGTATGCCGGCATTGTTTATCAGGCCATCAATGCGACCATGTTTTGCTAGAGTATCCTCAACCACAGATTTCCATTGGTCTTCATCCGTTACGTCATGAACATGCGCGCTGACATTATCACCAAGCTCTGCGGCGGTAGCCATTAGCTCGTCTTCGAGCACGTCCGTCGCTACAACATAACAACCTGCTTCGACAAAGGCTTCACACACGGCTTTGCCAATACCGCGCGCGGCACCCGTCACAATAATAACCTTATTTTCCAGTTGTAGAATATCTTGCATAATTCAGTTCTCGTTGTTGTTATATAAAAAACTCAATATTTAATGATAAGAGCATTGTTCGACCGCATATTATAATTTATCGTAAATAAAACATATAAAAAATACGAATTAATTTAACAGCGGTGACCTAAATTGTGGCGAAATTGACTTTGGGCGATCTTTTTTATGTAGCAGTGTTTTCGTAAGCTTGGAGGATAAGTGGCAGATTCAGTTGCAGCTGCAAAAGAATACAATCACAGCAAATTAATTTGTTAGGAGAATATTGAAAATGAGCTTAAAAGGTAAAACTATTTTCATTACCGGCGCATCACGCGGTATTGGACGATGCATGGCGTTGCGATTTGCGGCAGATGGGGCAAATATAGTGATCGCCGCGAAAACGGTTGAGCCACATAAATTTCTACCCGGCACCATTCATCAAACGGCTGCTGAAGTAGAGCAGGCCGGTGGCAAGGCCTTGGCGATTGAGATGGATGTGCGTGACGCTGACTCAATCACATCGGGCGTAGCAAAAGCGGCTGAACATTTTGGCGGTATAGATGTTTTGGTACATAACGCTGGCGCCTATTGGTTAAAGCCAACTGCTGAATTCTCAGTTAAACGCCACGATTTGATGTTTGCAATCAATGAGCGCGCGTACTTTTTATTGGCGCAGGCGGTACACCCTTATTTACTCAAATCTGAAAACCCGCATATTCTTGGCCTGGCACCACCGATCGACTTAAACCCAATTTGGTTTATCAATTCATCGGCCTATACGGTGTCAAAATTTGCCATGAGTCTGTATACCATGGGTTGGGCTCAAGAGTGGAAAGAGGCTGGTATTGCCGCCAATACCTTATGGCCTCGCACTGGAATTTTGTCGCCTTCGGCCGTGCTTCATGGCAGTGAAGAGTTGATTAAAGAGTTCCGTAAACCCGAAATTATGGCTGAAGCGGCACATGGCATTATTAGCAAACCGAGCAGGCAATTTAGTGGTAATTTTTGTATTGACGATAGTTTTTTATATGACAATGGTGAAACCGACTTCGATCAATATGCGGTTGAGCCGGGTCATGCTCTGGTACCTGATTATATGGTGCCGAGCTCGATTGTGGCGCCTCCAGGCTTAAAGTTTACGTCTAACCGGCTGTATGACTTTTTTACTGGTGAACTCTTGTCTGGCGCGGTAATAAGTACTGGCGGCAAAAGCTAAACTTTGTATTGCAAATATCAGCGGGCGTTTATGTACTTTGATTTTCTTTATTATCGTAAGGTGCTGGCATTTGTGTGGCGGCATAAAGAGTGGCCAGGCCGCAATAAAACACTCTTTAAGTTATTACTGGTCACGCCGCCGCTTAGCATTATACACGGCGTATGTTTTGCACTGGATTATGTGTTTTTTCCGACTTTGTGGCGTCAGCAGGTAAACAAACCGGTTTTTATTGTCGGTCATGCGCGTAGTGGTACCACATTAATGCACCGGCTTCTGGCAGCTGACGGTGAGCGTTTTAGTTATTTTTACTATTGGCAAATGTTTTTTCCATCTCTGACGCAGAAATCACTTGTTCTTGCGCTAGGCTGGTTGGATAAGAAAATATTCTCAAGCGCGATTGAAAAGCGCTTGCAAGCTTGGGATGACAAAAGATTTGGTCCTACCCGGCATATCCATGAGCAGGGTTTATGGATACCAGAAGAAGACCAATTCGTAATGAATGGTGCTTTTGTGTCGCAGATGTGGGCTATTGAAATGCCGATAATGCATGAAGTGGATATCTTTCATATTGATCAGCTTTCAGATAAGCGCAAAAAAAGGTGGATGCATCATTACAAGGAATGTTTGAAGCGGCAGCTGCTGTTCAATGGTGGCGATAAAGTACATCTGAGCAAGAATCCAGCGTTCAGTGGTTGGTTAAATGCCATATTAGCAACGTTTGAGGATGCTCGGATTGTGGTCATGGTTCGCGACCCTATTCAATGTATTCCAAGCGCATTGCGAATGATGGAAGGTAGTTGGAAGTTTAAACAATGGAATCAAGATCAATATGCCGAAGGATTAAGGGCAATGACTCGAATATCGTTTGATAGTTTTAAATTGCCTGCAAAAGCCTTAGCGCAGCACCCAGGCACGCCTCACTGTATTGTTGATTATCGAGATCTAACGGCCAGCCCAAAACAAACCGTAGAGGCTGTTTACACGGCACTCGGGCTGAGCATGTCAGAAGATTACTCAAACTATTTAAGCGCTCAAGAGAAGCGTGAGAAAAAGCACAAAAGTAAGTTTAAATACGATCTTAAATACTATGCAATAACGCCGACAGAAATTGAAACAGAGCTAGATGAATTTTACCAACACTATGCTTGGCCGCGGCCAAGCCAATTAGTAACACAAATTGAGGATTCAAAATCATGAGCAAGCCAACAAACATATCGGCTACCAGTGTTGCTCTACGTGAAGCATTCGACACATTGATTACCCAATTACAGGCGGCAAGAGATGTCATTGATACGCCTGAGTTGCATCCAGTGCCTGCAGACCAGCGCAATTTAGCAGAAGGCTATCGATACTTGCTGGGGTTTGTGCTCGGCGGCATAGAGCGGGCCTTAGATGATCCCTTGTATCCACGTTTTAAGCGCGCTATCCAACCGATGAACCGCTCGACAATCGATAACGCTGATGCGGTTTACTTAGTCGCTCAAGTCGATGGCCAGCATAGTTACATTGTGCGTGGTAAAGCTGGCGACAGTCGACATTGGCGCGGTACTCAAAGTGACATTAAGGGTAGAGCACCGCAATACGTCATTTTTGAACTATGCAGTGGTTACGCTGGCGACTCTGGCAGCTTGAAGGAGTTGCGAAGGGGTGAGCGAATTAATACCAGTACGCTTGATAGTCATGCAATTCAAGTAGAGCCTGACGGTACTTTTGAAATACTCCTTGCACCTGAAAAACCCCAAGGCTTTGAAGGTAATTTCATGTTGAGTAGACGCGCGAGCCACGGCACCGATTATATCGCTCGTTTTCTCAATTGCCGTGAAATATTTCATGACTGGGAAAATGAGGAGCTACTTGATCTGGAAATAATTCGGGTGGGGTGTGAGAACTCACCACAGCCGCCTATTGACCCTGCCGGGGCAATTGAGATGATGAGCCAGGTGGGCGACTTCACCAATAATCAAATGCGTTTCTGGAATGCCTTTTATGCCATTACGCTGGAGACCTACGGTAAAGTTCCCGGTGGTGTCGATACGGGCTCAGATAAGCCGTTTATGCCGACCAATGACATGAATCAGCCGAATGCCTTAGGTATTGCCACGGGTGGCGGTCAGAGTACTAATATTTACTCAGGTGGCGTGTATAAACTTGATGATGATGAAGCCTTGATCATTGAATCCGAAGTACCGGTTAAACCGAGCCTCCTGGGTTTTCATTTATCTAATTTATGGGGCGAATCCTTAGATTTTGAAAGTTATCAGTCCAGCCTAAATAGCGCGCAGATGAGCATTGGTGCAGACGGTGTTTATCGTTGGGTAGTTTGCCATCGTGACCCTGGTGTTGCTAACTGGGTTGATACCACCGGTCTCGCGCATGGCTACCTAACCGTTCGTTATACCTATGCCGAAAAACCACCCAAACAGGATTGGCCGACACTCAAGGTCAATAAGGTAGCATTTTCTGAGATAGCCTCACATCTACCATCAGATACGGTGTTCGTCGATCAACAGACTCGAGCTGCGAACATTCTCATACGGCAGCGTCATGTACAGCGGCGTTATCGTCAATATTAGATGCTGATAAAATCTGCTGACAATTAGTGCAGCGCGTTGCCAGCTAGAAAACATGTGGCCTACGGAGACCACATGTTTATATCGTCAGAGCATATTAAGATGCTAGGTTTTTATATACTGAACGTGCTTCGTTTTTAAGAACTTTACCCATCGCATTGGTCGGCAGAGCGTCTGTCACTAAAAACATTTCGGCTGGTAGCTTATAGCCGGCTAACTTCTGTTTGATGAAATCAGTAATCGATTCTGCGGTTTCCTTGCTGTCTTTATGGGTGCGGATCAGGGCGATCAATTTCTCACCCAAGCGATCATCCGGCATGCCAAAAGTAACCGACTCGAGCACGCCAGGCGCTTGGTTTAGAACACGTTCCACTTCGGCACAATAAATGTTTTCGCCGCCGGAAATGACCATCTCGGTGGAGCGATCGACAATATAGAGCCGCATATCTTCATCTTGCACACCGATATCACCGGTGTGATACCAGCCGTTTGAAAAGCTTTTATCATTGTCTTCGGGTTGATTATCGTAGCCTTTCATGACGGTTGCACCGCGCACACATATCTCACCACGC
>CAJQQO010000113.1 GCA_905480475.1 uncultured Pseudomonadales bacterium
ACAACGAGTTGCATTGGCTAGAGCCTTTGCCAATTCGCCGCGCTTACTGTTTGCCGATGAGCCAACCGGCAGTTTGGATGAGACCACCGCAGCCAGCATGATAGAGTTGCTGTTTGAGTTAAATCGCTCCAGTGGTTCAACAATGGTGATGGTAACTCACGACCCAGTTCTTGCCGCGCGCTGCGACAGTGTTTATCAACTTAGTAACGGCACGCTAAATAATATTACCGGCCAAACTTCTTCAAGCGCGGCATCAGCAAAGGCCAAACGTAAACCCCGTAATAAACCAGTACAAGAAGATTTAAGTGACCTACCTGAGCAGCAAAAACTAATATGAGTACTGATGCTGCTTTGGTTGAGGATGGAAAGACAATTAAAAGCGCGCTAACAGAGTCAGCGCTTAATTTTAATAAACGATCGGCTACCAAAGGTTTGCTAGCGTTAATGCTGCGACGCAAGCCCGGCAGTGAGCTATGGTTGTTTTTTATCTGTCAGGCATTAGCGGTTGCTATTGTTACTGGCATTTTAATGTTTACCGATAAAATTCAGTCAGCGATTTACAGTGAAAGCGCCAAGATGATGGCTGCGGATATGGTGGTGCAATCCTCACGCCCAGCCGAGCCAGAATGGCTTGAGCAAGCGGGCAAATTTAAGCTTGCCGAAGTCCGAAGTGCGCGCTTTCCCTCTATGTTGTTTTACAAAGATGCTTTGCAGCTCACCGATATTCGTGTGGTTAGCGCGGGCTACCCCTTGCGTGGAGAGTTAACGGCGGCTAACGATATTGCCGAGGCTGCGCAAGTTCAAAATGATTTACCTAAGTGCTTACCTCAGCCCGGCGAAGTTTGGCTGGATATAAACAGCGCTCGCACACTAGCCGTTTCCTTGGGTGAATCGGTTGAAGTGGGCGAGCGACAATTAGTCTTTAGCAAGTTGTTGGTCGAAGAGCCGGGCAGTGCGCTGCCTAGTATAGGTTTTTCCGGTCGCGCGTTAATGCGTTGGGTTGATCTTGAAAGCACGCAGTTGGTGCAGCCGGGTAGTAGAGTCAGCTATAGCTGGATGTTAGCCGGTGACGACGACGCGCTGCTAGCAATGCAGCAATGGCTAGGCGGCCAATTAACCGTGCACGAGAGTATTGTGACTCGCACCGATGGCAATGAGCGTACCGAATCGATTATGACCAAAGCCGCTAGCTTTTTGAGTTTAGGTGGCGCTATAGCGGTATTGCTTGCGGGTATTGCGGCCATGATTGCCGCGGCACGTTATATGGCGGGTCAGCAAGATAATGTCGCCATAATGCGAGCCTTAGGTGCTACTCGCGGGCAACTTTTATTTTGTTATCTAAGCCAGTTTATTGGTTTTTCACTATTGGCTTTAGTGCTTGGTTATATTGTTGGTTTTTCCATTCAAGCGGCAGGTTTTTATGTGATCCGTGAATGGCTGGATGTGCCAGCAACGATTGATTGGACTGCGTTAATTGCCGGTGCGGTTACGGCTTTATTTTGTTTGCTGTGTTTTGCATTGCCGACTTTAATGTCTTTAGTCAAAGTCTCGCCAATGCGTTTATTGCGCTCTATGTCTTCGGCTAGTAATCAAGGTAAAGGTGTATTGTGGTTTGCCTTGGGCTTTTTATTGTTAATGTATTTTTATAGCGGTAGTTGGCAAAGTACTTTGATTGTCTATGGTGGCATTATTGGGCTTGCCGGTTTGGTGTGGTTATTATCGGCCAGGCTTGCTGCTTTATTGGTTTTACTGGCCCAGCGTTTTAGTCAGCGTTCGTCGGCGGACCGCCAGGCGACAAACGGCCAAATAATAAAATCCCTGCCATCAAATAAGTCTGGAAATATTGATAACGCAGCTAAGGCCAATCATTGGCAAGCAATCAATATGGGCATTAAAGCCTTTTGCCGCCAGCCGCAAACCAGTCAGCTGCGCACCGCTGCGCTTGCGATGACGATTGCTTTATTGGTTGTGATTACGGCTTTGCGAACGGCCTTGCTTTATCAATGGCAGTCGCAATTACCTGAGGCCACGCCCAATTATTTTGCGCTTAATATTGCCGAGCAAGATGTCAGTGGCTTAAGTGAAAAAATGCAACAGCCGGGATTTGTTAGTGCGCCCATGTATCCGGTAGCGAGAGCTCGCTTGGTGGCAATTAATCATTTAAGTTTTCCGGACTGGGGTGTTGTCGACTCGGATGCACTGTCATCGCTAGAGCGAGAGATGGTCTTAACCCAAGCCGCCGAGCTACCAGAAGGGAACCTATTGCGGGAGGGTGTTTGGCACGGTGATGCAAGTGGTCAGACAAGTGATCAATCTGCGGCGAGCGAGGCGGATAGTGAAATAGATAGTGGGGCAAATAGCGAATTAGAATCGGTATTGCAAGTATCGGTGGAGCAGGGCATTGCCCGGCGTTTAAAGATTTCGCTAAATGACAAATTGCATTTCAGTTTTGCCGGCCAGGAAGTGGTTGCTCATGTCAGCAGTATGCGCGAGCTGGATTGGAATACCATGCAGCCCAATTTCTATTTTATTTTATCGCCGCCGCATTTAGCTAAGTTTCCCTATACCTATATGACCAGCTTTTATGTGCCCGATGATAGTGCAGCGATAGTGGATGATATCAGCCGCGAATTTCCCACTGTATCCCTAATCGATATTGGCTTAATGGTTGAGCGAGCACAGGCTATATTGGCTCGTGTAAGCCTTGCCGTAGAGGCCGTAGCGTGGATTACCGTGGTTGCCGGGTTTTTGGTGGTGATTGCCAGTTTGCGTGCAACGCTTGATACCCGCCTGCAAGAGCAGGCGATTACCCGGGCGCTCGGTGGATCGGCGTCTTTGCTAAAGCGCTCGCTGCTGGTTGAGCTGGCGACCTCCGGTCTAATCGCGGGTTTAACCGGTTTGCTGGCGGCAGCGATTATCGTTTTCGCCTTAGGTGAATGGGTATTTTTTATGCCCTTGCGCGTGCCGTGGATGATTAGTTTGGCCGTGCCTACTGGCGCAATGGCCTTGGTCGCCGTCACGGGCTATTGGGTACTCCGGCGCGTCCATACGCAAAGTCCGCTAGCTATATGGCGCAGCGGCACTTAAGCGACACTTTAGGGTTCTTTTTACTGCATCTTATTGGCCTAACTTTATAACAGTTCAAGCCGCTGGTAACTGCTATTAGCGAGTGTCATACTGCCGTGGCAAAATTGGCGCCTAGCTGAGCGTTTACTGGCCATATCGGCCTTTGAAATATTCCGCTAAAGTGCTGTTAAAATGGTTATTTACGCCTTATTAACTAATGCTTACACAGACTACCGTACAAACTTTGAAGAGCGATTGAAAAAAAGCTAAGTTTAAAATCGATTGCCTGTCTAAAACCCTTTGCAAAGACGCTATGTCAGAAGCCATTGAAAGACGCCATGTCAGCAGATACCAAATCATCGACCAGCAAAGCCATCAATGCGAAAAGTGTCTTGCCTGCACGGCCGAATGATTTGAATCGTCCAGTGAATAGTCTTGACGACGACAATACCGCAGCGGCTGAACAAAATACGGTTAAAGACCTAGGTCAAGGCCAGCGTCGCTGGCATATTCCATTTGCGTTAAAGCTTGGCGTGGTGATTAGTATGATCGCCATTATTGGCGCAATGGTGCTTGCCTATTTGAGTATCACCCAGCATTTAAAATTATTGGAACGGCAAAGTGATGCCTTTGGTGAAACGATTGTCGAGCAGCTTGCCGGCAGTTTGGTGGAGCCGGTATTTACCGACGATCAGTTAGCGATTCAATTGCAGTTAAACCAGCTAGCGAAAAAAAGCGCGGTTTATGGGGTGGCATTGTATTTACCTAACGGTGATCTTATGTCGCAGTCCGGTAGTGTGGGCGAGCTATCTGCGGTAGATGAATATTCCCAAGCCAAGCCGGATGAATCCATTAGTACTGCAATTCGATTGCGCTCTAAAATCTTACCCGCTGGCCATTATATGGCACCGGTGTTTTTCTCTGATGTTAATGCGGCTTATGCGGTGGTATCGATTAATCGATCCGCCATGCGCATGGCGTTTTATACCTCTACGAAAAACTTAATTATTGCAGTGGTTGTGATTTGTTTTATTTCAATTGTAAGCGCTTATGTTTTTAGTCGTATGTTATCGCGGCCAATCTATCGTCTGCTAGCCATTAGTAAAGCGGCACGCGAAGGTCGCGTGCAGGATTTACCCGGCGCAAATGCGCGCAGCGGTGGCACCGCTGATTGGAATAATGAGTGGGCCGATATTCTTTCGGTTTATGCCCAGCTGGGTAACGAAGTGAACAACAAGCGCGAAGTTGAAAAACTGCTGCAGCGATTTGTCGCCAGCGATGTTGCCGACCAATTGTTAAACGGTAATGAGGTTTTGCAACTTGGGGGCGAAGTCATCGATGCGACAGTATTGTTTGTCGATATTGTTGAATACACGCGTATGTCTGAATCCATGGAGCCAGGTGAAGTTGCCAGAATGTTAAATAAGTATCTGTCGATTTTTACTTCTTGTGCGCGGGTTTATAGAGGAACAGTGGATAAGTTTATCGGTGATGCCGCCATGATTGTATTTGGCGCGCCACGAGCCGACGTTGATCACCGCTTACACGCCATGGCCTGTGCACACGCGATTCAAACGGTCGCGCAGCAAATTAACCAAAAGCGTAAAAGCAACGGTCTTGATCCGATTAATCTACGAGTTGGCGTTAACTCCGGGCAAATGCAGGCGGGTATTTTGGGTTCTGAATATCGGATGGAATACACCGTTGTCGGTGACTCGGTTAATTTAGCGTCGCGCTTATGCGATGCCGCTGAGCCGGGTGAGGCTTTGGTGTCTGAATCGGTATACAATAACGGCTATTACTCCGAGGTCTTTGCCGAAAGTGCGGGTACCAAAGAAGTTAAAGGTAAAGAGCAGCCGGTTAAAATTTATCGCATTCGCTCAGTTAGCGATCCAAAAAGTTGGATGATTGCCAGTTTGATTGACGATATCGTCACTGCGTATTAATAACAGCGCTTTTAAAACAGAAGTTTAGACATCGAAATAGAAATTTAGTAACGGTAAATAAATGATTGATCGAATAACAAAGCTGCCTTTGTTGCTGTTATTGATATTAACGCTACTGTCCGGTTATGGCTGTAGTGTTATCAACAGCTTTGCAGTGCCCAATCAGCAAAAAATCACCAGCATGCTCGAACAGCATCAGTATAAGAATGTTTTACTGGTCACTGAAAAGCAGTTGGCCAAACAATTAGAACCAGACACGTTGGAATATTGGCAATCAATCGATCAACAGGCAAAAACCGCTGCAGCAGAATTTGAACAAAGCAAAGCCAGTGAGTTAAAGCAATTAATGCGTCGCAATGAGTGGGCGCAAGCCAATAAGGAAATTGCTTTTCTCAATCAGAATTTACCGGCTAGCGAATCATTGGATGCACTTTTTGCTGAGTTTGATAGCGAGCGCAGCGGTTATCTTGATGCCTTATCGCGCTCATTAGTTAAGCTTGAAGCAAAGCTACTACCGCAAACCTTACCCTTATACGAAAGAATGTTTAAAGCTCAGCCCGATAATGCTGCGGCGCTAACACGTTTGCAGCAGGAGCGCGATAAGCGCGATCGTGTTCTTTTATCTATGCGGGCTTATGCTGAACAAGCTGAGTCGCAAAAAGAATTTGGTTTGGCATTAAATTATTTTAGAACCATTCAGCGTTTTGATGATTCGCCGCAGGTGTTAGAGGACGTTAAACGTTTACGCGGTTTATTAGCTCGACAACAAAAAGCTTTAATAGCATCGGATAAGCTGCGCGAATTAACTACCGCACAAAAACAAAAGCTGGCTGATTATGGCGCGGCGCTAAGTAAGCAAGAGTGGATAGCAGCAAAATCCTTATTGGATGATATGTTAAAGCAGCGTCCTTCGGACGGCGAGTTGCTTGGTCAAAAAACCTATTTGGCCGAAGTGTTTGCAACGGAGGTCACTCGCGCTAAAGAATTAGGTGAGTCCTTTTACTCCACCGGTAATATTGAGCAGGCATTATCGATTTGGAAAGCGGCCCTGCCCATGTCGCCCGACGATGTGCAGCTAACCGGCAATATCGAGCGCGCCGAGCGTATTCTTGAAAAAGTTAAAACCCTTAAACAAAGTGGTTCTTATTAAATTATGTCTGTGTTGATTGAACATCGTTTTGAAGTGAATGCGCCGATCAGTACTTTATGGCAAGTGATTTCTGACTTCGATAGCTACGCTCAGTGGAACCCGTTTATCGTCGGCTGTGAATGTGATCTGGCGGTAGGAAATAGCATTACCATGCAGGTGGTATTGGGCGAAGGCAAAGCGCCGCGCGCACAAACCGAATATATCAGTGAGCTTGAGCAGGGTAGCCATTTTGCTTACACAAGCCCCAAGAATCCCACCGTGTTATTGCGCAGCTATCGCTGCCATACCCTCACCGAGCTGGAGGGTGGCTGTAGCGAATATTATTCACGCTTTGAGTTACATGGCTGGCTGGTGCCGATACTGCGCTTGATTATGAA